>JBDRQG010000100.1:0-5558 GCA_043826475.1 bacterium | reverse complement strand
TATACTCCTCTTCGTCCCTCTCTTTGGCTATAACCGCCAGATCATAGTAGCTGCTTAATAGTTGTTTTTCAACAATTCCAATATTATTCATTTTCTGCAATGAAGATTTGATTTTAAGTTTCCTGTCATTTTTTTTCATCTCGTTCCAGATTACCAGCAAAGAATCCTTCCGGTGAACATACTCAACAAGTAACTGAGTTGAATCCAATGATTCCTTATCAATATCCATCACATCAGGCGAGATGCTGTTAAATTCCAAAGCTTGAACATCTCCACCAGTAGCACTTTGTTGAATATCAAGTTTAGGTACAAGAGATTTTTTACTAACGGTGTCCGATCCATTCTCTTCTTTTGTAATAGTTGCCTGATTAGCCGTTTTATAGACTTTCAACTGATCCTGTTTACCGGCAACTTGTATGGTCTTATCTATAGATGTCGTTTTTGGCTCCATCTCGACATTAACAACGGTGGTACTATTATCCAAATCAGCATCTCTATGCTCAGCTTCTTCCGGTTTACTCACTGATGGACTATCAACAATATAACCAACCTCACCTGCTCTTCCTCCACGGACAAAAACCTCACCCTGAGTATTTGTTACTACCCCGGCGACTTTGGAAAGAAGTTCCTCGACCGTAGTTGCTGAATCTCCTTTGCCCATAACAGTCTTGTTCTCATCATCCGGTTTCAGATAGCTATCAGTTACCGGTGTTGGAATACCGATTTTTGGTTTTTCTGAATCTTCCTGTTCGATACCCTTTTTTTTGTCTTCTCTTTCAGATACTTCTAATCTCTCAGTATGTAGTTCATTTATATTCTCCGATTCTTCTTTAACTGCATCATCAAGAACTATGTCATCATATTCACGTGATTCAGGGGGAGGTAAACTTATTGAAGGGGATTGCATTTTGGGAGTAGTATCAATATTCTTAAAGATATCCTTTTCATGCAAACCTATAAATGTCAATACGGCTACCGATGCAGCCACTGAGGCTATCTTCCATCCGATACCTTTAAAACTGGATTTCTTTTCAGGTGTAATATCTTCAATTTTAGTATCAGACAGGCCAAGCTTGTCTTCAATTTTTTGAGCCGATTTTTCCCAATATTCATCGCCATCAAGACTGGAATGTTTTTCTATTAGAGAGTCGATCTTTTCAAGTTCAGCTTTTAGCTGTTGGCACTCTTCGCAGTCAGACAGATGCTCACCCACTACCTGGTTTTCGTAGGGAGGGAGTTCGCCATCGATAAAGGCTGAAATCCGATCTTTAAAATAACTGTGTTCCATAACAAATTTCCAATTGCTTCAATTAAGCAAATAAGTTTTGATCTACAAAAGATCCTTTAATTCCTCTAAGAGAAGTTTCCTTGCCCGATACAACCTCGAATCGACTGTCCCGGGAGGAATTTTCAGATAACTGGCTATAGCCGAATAATCCATATCTTCAAAATGCCTGAGGACAAAAACAGACCGGTATTTTACTGGCAAGGCTTTTACTGCTTTATAAAATCTCTTCTGCCCCTCCTCATCCATAAGTTGGTCAATCGGACCCAGATCGGCTGAAGCCGGGTCGTAACCCTTTTCCTGCAATGAATTTAACGATTCCTTTCGCTCTTCCCGATGAATGCTGTTGTAAGCAGTATTTCGGGCTATTTTAGCCAGCCAGGGGTAAAATTCATATTCGGTATTAAAAGTCTCAATCCCGTTAAAAGCTTTAATAAATGTCTCCTGCACAATATCCTCAGCAGCGTCAAATGATCCAACCAGTCCGTAAATAAAGCGAAACAACCTTTTCTGATAACGGCGGATAAGGGGGCTAAAAGCCTTTTTATTCCCATCCTGTACCGCTAATATCAACTTTTTATCGGAGATTTCCTCTCCTGAAGCTAATACCGGTTTATCCTTTGTTTCTTCCCTTATTTTTTTATCCACCGGACTATTTTCTTTCACCCAATATACCCAATACCAGCATTTCCAGTTCCATTTTGGGGGGAAGTGCTCCTCCCCTTAAATCTGCGTCACAGACAGCCAGATTGAGCAGAATCTTCTCAAGGATATCATTATTATAAGTTGAGGCTTGCTGTTTATAACGGGTAGTCAAAAAACTTCTGTTACCCGTCAGAGGATATCCGTTTTTAACGAGATATAGAGAAATAAAATGAGTTATAAGCAAAGAACAGATAGCAACCGGAGTATTTCCCTCAGCCAAAAGGGTATCCATCATTTTGAAAACTTTTTTAGTTTGCCCGGCGATAATATAATCAGCCAACTCAAAAATATTGAAAACTTCATAGCCGCTGGTAACCGCTTTGATATCATCGATAGTTACACTCTCCCCTGTCTTCTTAAAATCCCTGAGCTTGGAGATTTCCGCTTCGACTCCGCCGCTATTTCCGCCAATCAGCTCGACCAATAAATTTAAAGCATTAGGCTCGATATTTATATTTTCTTTTTTCAAACCGGATTGGATTCGGTTTGCAACGGCTATACCGGAGAGTTTTTTAAATTCGACAGTCTCGGCAACTTCGGAAATCTTTTTAAAAAAGGCTGAGCTTTTTTTGGGCATTCTGGCCGAGGGCGAACTGAAAATTACAATCCGGTTGGGATCAGGAGGAGTAAGAAGCTTGAATATCCGATCAACTTCGGTTGGCTTATAACTCTGAATCTCTGATATCCCAAAAACCTGTCTCTCACCCAACATGGGGAAATTGGACAGTTCGGCTAAGACATCTCGACAAGGGGTACGGCGGCCGTTTATTTTTTTATAATTAGTTGTGATTTGAAGATCGGGCAGGAAATGATGAACAATATATTTTTCGGCCTCGACAATGCGGAAATCCTCCACACCCATCAGATAATATGCCGTTTTATATTTGCCGGCATCGATATTTTTGGCTAAAGCCTGGGGAGTTAACATAGTGACAAAATAATGCCACTATGCAAGGGGGGTCAATCAAAAAGAGCTTCAAAATCCGGGTTTCCCTCGGAGGGGGTCCAGCCCAGAGAAAAACGATACTTCTCGCGATAATTGAGAGCCTTTTCGATCAAATGATGGAATTTTTTCGGAAGTTCCATTTTCTGGTTTAATCCATCAACAACTTTGAGGTTATTTCCAAATATCTGGAAGGTACATTGGGGGAAATATTTCTGGTTGCTGTCAATAAATTCCAGTAGCGCCAAAAGAGCGGCTAGATCCCCATGATCGGGGTCAACAGCCGCAAAAGGGGCTTTGAATTTAATGCCCACTTCGGGGATATGGAAAGAAACCACAACGGTTTTATCCATAATGTTATCATCATGGGGCAGATCATGGGAGCCAAAATAACATTCCATACCCTCCCTACTGCAAGCCCTGTGCCTTTAGGAATTAAAAGTGTAAGTTGTTGTTAACATTTAGGTTAATTATTTTAAGTGTCAGATTTATGTCATTTTCAGTGCAATTTGATTCATAAACATGAATCTGGATTCCCGTTTTCATAAGACAAAACCACCCAGTTTTGTCATTTCCGACTTGATCGGAAATCCATGCTTTTTTTCTGTGGCTGGCAGACGCCCTCGTCTGCTGCGTAATTGTTTATTTGATTTAAACTATTTTTGTATGTTGTGTCAGGTCTTGGATGTGGTTTACCATAATGTGACTGACTGAACATTAAAAGGGACGAATAATAATGAGTATAAAGGATTTTTTTACATTTAAGGCAATATTCTTAGGCATAATATTACCAATTACTCTGATGATTATAATATTAATTAGTATTTATTTCTACATGCATCAAGGTAAAGAAATATATTTTCTTAATAATAAGAATTATAAAGTCTCTGTTGTTTATTATTCTGGAGGGTTAGGCACAACTGGATATCTCGAAATATATTCTAAAAGCAATTTTGGCAAAAAACAATTATTGTTATTTGCAGATTCCAAAGATACTGTTGATATATCTTTCAATGGAGAAGACACGTTACAAGTAATAATGTTAGATGGATTTTATGATAATAATGTAAAATTATATTGGGTTCAAAAAGACACCTTATATTTTAATTTACAAGAAGATAATAAAGTCATTAGAAGATAAAATGAGTTCTAACACTTATACCAGCTCTTCGTATTTTTTTTCGGCGTAGCGGTCGGTCATACCGGCGATATAATCGGCAATTACTATCTGTTTTTCTTCGGTGATAATCATCTCCTGAAATCTTTGCGGCATAAGATTGGGATTGTCGTTTAAGCTGTTAAAAATTGTTGTAATAATTTTGTTGGCAGTTTGTGACATCGCCTGGAGTTTGGGATCGAGATACAATTTATTATACAGGAAAGTTTTGATCCCTTTGACACTGACATTCATATCCGCAGAATAACAACAGACCTTGACCGAGCTATTGCGAACATCATCAAGATTCTTAATATCAAATTTATTTATTCTATTCTGAGTCTCATTTATTAAATCGGTAGCCATCAGGTTGATAATTTTCCTCACCAGAGCATAACGTTTTTGATCTTCGTTGTTTTTTATATCATCAAAGAAATCATCACCCAACAATTTGATCAAAGATTCTTCACTGCGAAGAATTTTAAAAGTAAGGATTCCTGAGGACAAACCGTCATCAATATCATGGGCGTTGTATGCAATCTCATCGGCAATATCGACCAGCGAGGCCTCAAGGGTTGGGTGATTAGTTGATTTAAATTCTTTATTGCTCGTATCAACCTTGGTTTCATGGCGGGCGATTCCTTCACGCACCTCGAATGAAAGGTTGAGACCGGGGTGTTCAGGATAACGCTGCTCCAGTAAATCTACAATTCGAAGCGACTGATGATTGTGATTAAAACCCCCGCAATCTTTGAGGAGTTCATCGAGAACATCTTCCCCGCTATGCCCAAAGGGGGTATGCCCGAGATCATGCGCCAGGGCAATCGCTTCAGCGAGGTCTTCATTCAAACGTAAATTACGGGCTAATGTCCGGGCTATCTGGGCAACTTCGATTGTATGAGTCAATCTAGTGCGGAAATGATCTTTTTCATGGGGGATAAAGACCTGGGTTTTATATTCCAATCTTCTGAAAGCGGTTGAATGAATTATACGATCGCGGTCACGCTGGAATATTGTCCGAAGGGGATGTTCTTTTATAGGATAAGTCCGTCCCTTCGATTTCGAAGAATGCACAGCATAAGGGGCTAAATATTGGGCTTCGTGAGCTTCAATCTCTTCTCTTGATAAAGGCAATTTTTGCATAGTGATTTTTATTTCTGTTCAGGTTCTGCTATAAGACTTATGACACTTTTAGAACCGTATGAAATGGAGATGCCATGAGTAAAGCCCAAAACCGGATGATAAGAAACGGTGTAATCAAACAGCATACTCTTAAAATCATACTCCAACCCGCCGCCATAAATAATCGGCTCTGATGAGAGTCCCCACAAAATCGAAGCATCTGTTGAAATATCGATAACCTGTCCTATGGCGAATTGCGGTTTTTGTCTGGTTTCAAAAGTGGTACGGGCGGTAACTGAAAAAGATTTACGGGTATCATACTCAAAATATAAATTAAATTTGGGTTC
>JBDRQG010000099.1:0-5063 GCA_043826475.1 bacterium | reverse complement strand
AATCTTCACAACCCCTCCTTATTCTATAAAGCGTTATCTAATTTAAACTTACTTATCTATATATTTGATAAAATTATACCATCATTTCCTTCCCATAAATCAAGCCGACTACTCCCCAGTAAAGATCATCTTTGGCTTATTTGAGTGCTATAACTATTATAATAGACGTTTAAACCTATGTCAAACGTATAAGATAAAATGTGATGCTTATAAGAAGAAGCAGATGTGGACATCTGCCAGCCACATAATGTGATTTTGATTGAAAGAGCAGCAGATGGGGACATCTGCCAGCCACATAACATGTTGCTGTTTAGAATTCTAAAGTTGTATCTTCCCCAAAAAAAATTACTCACATTTCAAAATCCAGTCGTCTATATTACGGATAGAAATAATCTTTTCAGCATCTATGGCGTATAGGTTAATATGATTTTGAAAAAATTGTTCATGATAATTAATATCAAAAAATGCACCACTATACTCCTCTTTCTCCTCTTTATTGGCGGGTGTGAAAATACCGACTACCGGCAAGCCCCTCATGTTTTACGAACCGAACCCCCGCATGAGGAAATATCCGTTTCCAGAACCCCAATCATAACCATTATCTTCTCCGAGGATATCGATCCCTCGACAGTTACCGCCAGTTCCATACATTTTGCACAAAATATAGAATCTTCCCTGTCTACCTCTCAAAACAGGGTCACTATGACACCTCGGACTACCCTTGATTATGAGACTATTTATACTATTACAATTACCACCGATATCCGCGACCGAGGGGGCATGCAATTGGAGCAAAATTTCTCCTGGTCGTTTACCACAGTCCCCAGACCCCCGTTCATATCTTCGATAAACCCAACTTTCGGCACCGTTGGGACAATAGTATATATTAACGGCTTTGGATTTGCATCGAATTCAGCTTTGAATACGGTTCGCTTTAATGGCATCCTCGCTGAAATAATCAGCTCTACCTCAACCCAAATTGTCAGCAGGGTTCCACTGGGAGCATCCTCCGGCCCCATCAAAGTCTCCAGCGCTACCGGGAACTCACTCTCTCCTACAATATTTACTGTTACAGAAACCGGCATTCTATGGTACGAGGTAACATCAGGAACAGATCAAACTCTCCGCAGTATCACCTGGGCACCACCTTATTTTATTGCGGCAGGTGATAATGGAACGATTCTCACCTCAACCAATGGGATTAACTGGACAATTGAAAATCTCCCCAGCCAGCATACTCTGACAGGTGCCGGCTGTACTCCTCCTGATGTCTATGTTGTCGGGAGCGGTGGATCGATATTTTATTCGCACAATTACAATTCCTGGTCCGAAATTAAAACAGAAACCGATGTCAACTTGTTTGATCTATGTATGAATTCACAGCACCGAATAATAATTGGCTCCAGCGGAACAATTTTATTTTCAATTGATGGTAAGGAGTGGAAAATTATTACAAGCCCTATAAACGCCTGGCTATATGGCATCACTCAATTTAAATCAAATTATTATATTGTTGGGTCAGGCGGAACAATAATTGGGGGAAGCGATGGAAAATACTGGGGTGAAAAAAATTCCGGTACACAGGAGAATTTATTAGCCATTGATACATCATCAAACCAGTTGATTGCAGTCGGGTATAATGGAACAATTTTAACTTCTTTCAATGGAAATATTTGGATAAAACAGGTAACAAATGTTACAAATCATATCACTAGTGCAGCATATACCGGTGATGAAATTATCGTAGTTGGAGAAAACGGCTGTATCCTTTTTTCAACTGACGGGGAATCCTGGGAAGTGCAAACACCCCCGACTGACAACGATTTATACGATATAGCCTGGTCCGGTTCTCTTCTGGTGGCTGTCGGAGAAAAGGGTACTATACTTGTCTCACAATAATCATCTTTTTCTTTTCCATGATAATATCTATTTTTCCTTTGTGCATTGAAAATGTTTCACCTATATTTGGCCGGGTTGTCGCATTTAGTTGTATAATCAACAATGAGATAACCAAATTAATTATAACCTGTTTAAGGAGTATCTTGATGCTGCGGAAATATTTTTTGATCTTTTTTATAACTACAATATTAATGTCAGGTATAATCATCAGTTGTGGTGATGACAACAATACATCAACTACTTATCTTCCCGGCCAACAATGGTCTATTCAGTCAACCGGAACTTCACAATATATGTTCTCTGTAGCAAAACTTGATACTCTTTGGGTAGCTGTCGGAGGTGATGGAACCATTCTGACCTCGCTTAACGGGCAGGACTGGACCACTCAGGAAAGTGATATTGAAACTGATCTTTATGGAATTACCACCGATGATAATAAATTTATTGTAGTTGGAGATGACGGTGTAATTATTTCTTCCCAAAATGGTTATGAATGGACTACTGTCGATTCCACCGGTACGGATTTATGGCTTTACGATGTTGCCTGGTCGGGGGATCTTTTTGTCGCAGTCGGTCAGGAAGGTACTATAGTAACATCACCCGATGGCATTATATGGACACATAATGATATTGATACTCTTGTTGTAACCGCCTTGTACAGTGTTATCTCAACCGATAATGGCTTTTATGTGGCCGGATCAAACGTCATTCTAAAATCTGAGGATGGATTAACATGGGAATTAATAGATGATCTGCCAGCCTTGGTTCTTTACGATATTTATGCTAATGACACTCTGATTGTTGCTGTTGGGCAAGAAGGATCAATTATCACTCTGGCTGATAGTGATTCAACCTGGCAGGTACAGGTAGCTGGTACCCGCTCTTATTTCCTGGGTTTAGCAACAAACGGATCGGAATTTGTTGCTGTCGGTGAAAATGGAATGATTTTTTATTCCAGCGATCTTATCAACTGGACTTTTACCAATTCCGGTGATCGGGATCACCTCCGCGATGTTTACTGGGATGGCAGCCAGTTTATTGCTGTTGGTCTGAACGGAACCTTCCTCAGCGCACCGACGGCTAACGATTGGACAATTAAACCCAGCGGACCCAGCGATACCCTTAATGATGTAACAGCCGACGATTCTGTTTATATTGCCGTGGGAGATAATGGTACAATTTTGAGATCTTCTGATGGCCTTTTATGGACAAGGTGGCCATCAGAAACCACAACCGACCTGCATGGCGTCACTAATATTGACAACCATTTTGTGGCGGTGGGTGATAATGGGGTTGTAACCAGATCAACCGATGGGATAATCTGGGAAAGCTCATTCACCGGTTATGATGCCCAGTTTAACGCTCTGGTATCTTCCGGTTCAGAATATATTGCTGTCGGTGATGCTGGAAGAATTATTCGTTCAACGAACGGGATTGTCTGGGATTCAATTGCCTCGCCAATTACCAATAAGATGCTTTTTGATGTAGCCTGGACCGGTGATATTTTCGTTGCCTGCGGCGAGGATGGCACCATTCTGGCCTCCAACAGCGATGGGACTAACTGGTTTGCACAAACATCGGGAAATACTAATGATCTTAATTCTATTGCTGCATCAAACAATCAGATTGTTATTGTTTCCAGCCTGGGGGATATTCTCCGTTCAGGGAGCGGGTTTACCTGGGATTCAGAGACTATCGATACTGATTATAACCTCAAAGCTATAGCCTGGAATGAATCGCGATGGGTTGCTGTCGGAAGCGAATCAATAATAAGCTCCGATTCCTCCTACATCCTTACCCTTTCTATCAATTCCACTGATGCTGATACCTGGGAAGTAGGCCTTTCTACTGACTTGTTACATCTTTATGGAGTAGCCGGAAATGCAACTCGTTTTGTGGCTGTTGGCGAATCTGGTTTTGTCCTTTCCTCGCCGTAATCCGATTAATAGATAAAGTTGACAACCATATTTTTCAAACTATCTTTCAATATATGTTTTTTTACAAATAATAATTGAGATGTTCGATCTATTTTATTAAACGTGTGATAGCGCTGCAATAAATAGAGTTTGAAAAGATCATTTATTTATCAACCAGACTCTTAAAATGGAGTAAAATATGAGTATTGATAATGGTAAGAAAATTTGCTTTCTTCTTTTAATAATCGGCTCGTTAGTAACTTATTCAGCAAAAGCACAAACTCAGGAATTTACGTTTGACAGTTTGACAACTTTTTCATCGGGGTATGATGACTTCCTCATGAATCAGCCTGTTCAAATTTGGTTTAGCGATGTTCTTGATTTCTTTACTCTTGACCCCAATACATCTTTCGAAAGCATTTTAGGCGACAGTCTTGTTCTGAGATATTCAATTGGAAATCATTATTTTACAATTGAAAGCTTCTATGGAACTTTTAAACCTCTTGACAATATATCAGTTACTCTAGGAAGTAATATTGCCAGTGGCAGGGGTGTTTTGCTTGGGACTTCACATACTTTTGATATTAATATCGGACCGGTCGTTTATCCCGGTGATACTGATAACAACGGTATTGTTGATGAACGCGATATTCTACCCCTGGGGATATTCTGGCAGGATACTGGTCCGATGCGCCCTGATAGTGCCAGCCTTATCTGGGGTATGAAACCTACCTACCGTTGGGATGTAATAAGAGCTACTTATGCCGATGCTGATGGCAATGGTATTGTCGAAGCTCACGACATTTGCGGTATCTCGGACAACTTCGGCCGTACCCAAATTGTCTTTACACCTGAAAAAAACAAAGATTACCTAACCCTGTTAAAACAAACAAGCCCTGGTTTTGCAACGCAGATTTATGCCGCCTTAGTTGACTGCAGCAACAAAGGAACCGGCAAACAAGCTTTGCTTGATGTTCTGGAATCGATTGTAAACCAGGTATCAGAAGCTCCATTACCTGAAGAAATTGTCCTTAATCAGAATTATCCAAATCCTTTCAATCCAAATACGACCATTGAGTTTTTCCTTCCGGAGGGTACTTATGTAACTATTTCAGTATTCAATGTAACAGGTCAGAATATAAAGACGCTCATCGACAAGACCATGCCCGCTGGATTTAGCGAAGTTGTCTGGGATGGTACAGATTATGACAACAACCCTGTTTCGAGTGGAATATACTTTTATCGTTT
>JBDRQG010000098.1:0-2300 GCA_043826475.1 bacterium | reverse complement strand
ATGTGGCAATTTTACCGGCAGTAACGGTCGGGCTATTGTCCCTGCATCTTATTTTTGTTCAGCGTCAGGGAATGAGTGAGCCGGTTGGTTGGGTGAAGAAAAAACCTGAAGAGAAAAAATACATGAAGTTTTTCCCGAACTTTCTTTATCGGGATATTTTAGTCTGGTTGATTGCCCTTAATATACTGGCCTTGTTGGCTGTGATTTTCCCTGATGGCATCGGGGTAGTACATTGGCCGCTCGGTGAAAAGGCTGATCCCTTTGCAGCCCCGCCGGCGGTTATCAGGCCGGAGTGGTATTTTATGTTTGCCTTTCAGGCCTTAAAAATGCTCCCGGCTCATATCTGGTTTATTGAGGGAGAGCTTTTTGGCATTATCGTCTTCGGTATCGGCGGATTGGTTTGGCTGTTAGTCCCATATCTCGACCGCCAATCCCAGCAGGATAAAAAATCCAAATTGTTTATTAGTTTTGGAATATTCGTGATCGCTTTTATTTTATTTATGACAATTTATGGTTATCTGGTTGAATAAAGGAATGATTGTGTTAAAATCCATATTTCTGATTTCTTTGTTTTTACTAAGCTTTATTGCTTCAGGCATGGCTCAGGTGGATAACTGTATGACCTGCCATCAGGAAATGGAAGAGGATAACAGCCCCTCGCATAAATTTGTCAAAGATATTCATTTCCAGCAGGGCTTACATTGTTATGATTGCCATGGGGGTGATCCGACATTGGAAGATATGGAAGATGTTTATAAATCTTCAAGTTTTATAGGCGTACCCGATCATTTTGAGGTTCCCCAATTTTGCGCCCGATGCCATAGCAATGCCGACTATATGCGTGATCATAATCCAGCTCTACCAGTTGATCAGTTGGATAAATATAAAACCTCGGTTCATGGCCAGAGATTATTTAAAAATAAAGATAAGAAAGTGGCCAATTGTATCTCATGCCATACGGTTCATGAGATTGGTGATGCCAAGCTTCCGCATTCCAGCACCCACCCTCTGAATCTCCCGCAAACTTGCGGTAACTGCCATTCTAATAAAGAGTATATGGCTGAATATAATATTCCAACCGACCAGCTTGATGACTACAAGCAATCGGTGCATGGCATCGCTCTACTGGAACATAAAGACCTTGGGGCTCCTGCCTGTAACGATTGCCACGGTAATCATGGGGCTTCTCCACCCGGGATAAGTTCGTTATCGGCCGTATGCGGTATGTGTCATGCTATTGAGGCACAGTTATTTAATGCTTCCAGACATAGGCCAGCCTTTGAAGAGAACGATTTTCCCATGTGCGAAACCTGTCATTCCAATCATAAGATTGTAAATCCTTCTGATGATATGATTGGTTCCAAAGAACCTGCTCTATGCGTGCAATGCCATGCGGTTGATGATGGCACTGAAGGATTGGTTACTGCCGACAGTGTAATAGTAATGCTGAACCGATTGTTATCTGCCAGAGATACAGCCAATGTAATCCTAAAGGATGCCATGCATAAAGGGATGATGACCACTGATGAAGAATTCCTGATGAAAGAAGTTGATCAGACGGTAATCCAGACCAGAACTCAAATTCATTCATTTAACATTGACTCACTGATTCCCAAAGCCGAGGCTGGAATCCAAAAAGCCGATTCCACCCGGATTAATTCAGCTAAACTGATCGATGAATATTACTTCCGTCGCAAAGGACTTGGAGTTGCCACAATAATTATTACGCTGCTAGCTTTTGTCCTCTATCGACGGATCAAGCTGATCGAAAAGAATAATAATAATTGATTGGTTTCTTCTCTAAATAATATTTTATATCTTTCCGGAATGGATATTACAAAAAGCTTAATTGATATTTCCAGTAAACGGGTTCTGATTCTTGATGGCGCTATTGGCACACTAATCCAATCAATGGGACTTGTGGAAGATGATTTTCGAGGTAAGAGATTTGCAAACCATGATTTTGCTCTAAAAGGTAATTATGATATTTTATCATTGACCAAGCCTGAGTTAATTTTATCTATCCATAAATCATATCTTGATGCCGGAGCGGATATTGTCAAAACAAATACTTTTAGTAGTTCTGTGCTGGAGCAGAATCACTATAGAACCTCTGAATATGTTTATGAAATCAACTATGCGGCCACTATGTTAGCAAGGGAAGAAACAGATAAATTTACCTCTCTAAATCCAGCGAAACCACGATTTGTTGCCGGAGTGTTAGGTCCAACCCGATATGTCTGTTCGAACGATTCTGCTAATAGCTTTCGATTTGCTTTAAAATCATTTGAAGAATTAAA
>JBDRQG010000097.1:0-2175 GCA_043826475.1 bacterium | reverse complement strand
CATGTTTTTGTAAGTGACAAACCAATTTTAATTACGGTGTTTTTATGGTTAATAACAGCAAGCTTGATTCTCTACACCTAAGTGGTATAGCCACTTTTATTTTCCCAATTTTACTGGTTGTTCTCTTGAGCTGCTCAAATGAGAGTGGTAAAAAAGATTCAGCAGCCAAAGACAAGACTGAACCGAATATACAAACCCTGGCTGATATGCCCTACCATGCCGAGGCTATTCTCCCGCCTGCAATTGAAACTTATGATATTAACCGTCTTGAGGAGAGCATGACCATCAAAGCGGTTGATTCGAAAGAGCATCTCGGCGGATCGGCGGGGCATTATTTGGATTATAATTTTATCGGACTAACCTCGGCCAAATACATTGTCAAAGGGATTCCCATTTCGGTTGAGATTGCTGAATTTGCTTCATCCGAGGATGCCTATGGGCACTACTCAGTTCTACGCCCCAACGGCGCCGGACTTATAAAGATGGGAACCGAATCATACAGTATCGGCGCCTCACGTTATATCACCCAGGGTCCTTATGTTGCCACGATGTCAACTGAGGATACTACCAACGATGCCGCCATAGCTGTTTCACTATTAGCCCATGAAATTGTCACCCGTATTAATGACAAACCGTCTCTCCCTAACTGGTATATTTTATTTCCTTATAAAGACAAAATAGCTGCTTCAACAAGATATTACGCTTATAATTATTTGGGTATGCCCAATTTTAATAAAGTTTACACTACTGATTTTTTGGTTAACAAAGATACGGTGACAATTTTCCTGACCCATGACACAACCGGCGGACAATTTATTAAGATAATGGATTATGCCAACTCGACCAAGAAATTGGATGTCCCGGCTTTGATTGATTTTGATAAGGGCTACAGTGTTTCATTTTTACATCCAAAGTATGGGATAATTATCGCTGGTATGGCTCGTGAAAAGGTCGTGGGGATAATCAACTACAACCCCGAAAAGCATTTTGCTTTCATCCAAACCTGGGTAAAGGATTTACAACGGTAGGTAGCAAAAAACACAACGTGTGTGTCATACTCGCGAATGCGGGTATCCATGCTTTTATCTCTTGAACTTCCGCCGAAGAAGAATTTTGACTTAATTTACCTTAATAAAATGATATTTATCCATACCGTCTAAATCAATTTGAGTTTTATAAGTACTTCTATAAATAGTTTTATCTTTACAAATATTCAGAACAAGATTCATTCTGGGTATATGTCCTTCAGCATAAGGTTTCTCTATATAGGTATTAAAAACTTTCAAAAACTCCAAAAGTGTAATAAAACTAACTGGGGAATGATTCTCTATTTCAATTAAGCTATATTCCCACTTTGTAGTGTCATGCTTAATTGTACTTCCTTCCAACTGGTAAACATGTATACATGTTCCATCAGGAAGTAATTCAAGGCTATCAAGGGGGATGTCATAATCAGCAACATAAGAACCGATAGCTTCTGATTCATCTACAACTTGAACGTCCCACAAAATATAGGCAATAACAAAAAAGAGGACAATAGCACTTGTTAATATTACTAAAAATTTCATTAACGAATGCTTTGTAGAAATGTTATGCAATACAACTCCCCTCGGTTAAATACACTTTGTATGTATCAGTCCTTAAACAAATCGTTCAGCTTCTTTTTGATGTCCTCTGTGCTGCCCGATGATTGCCCCACTCCCCCGGGTTGTTTCATCGCATCGCGCGGTTGGAAAAAATCACAGAAATTGTTTTTCTCTTTGTTGCTGACAGGAGTTGCGATGTGCTCGCGGCACTGAAGATGGCTGTTGGGATCAAAATGCTTGCAGCCATGACAACATCGGAGATCGGCCATACATTCCACACAACTGTCCATCCGAGTTACTCGACCCACAATACCAGTCGGCTTGCCGCACTTCCAGCATAATAAACCCTTATCTGATGTCATCTTCACACCTCCGGGCTTTGCACCCGTTTAAAGACTATAGTTTACCCACGACAACTATGGCTTCTAATATATAAAAGACTCTCTTATTTGTCAACATTGCCGTAAAAGGGGTGTCAAGCCAAAATAGAAATGTCCTGTTTTTAACAAAATAGAAATGTCCGGTTTTTTGTTAATGTTTTCCAATTCTTTCATATAGATACTTCTTTTTAATTGAATTCTTCCAGGGA
>JBDRQG010000096.1:0-5588 GCA_043826475.1 bacterium | reverse complement strand
TCAAAGGTATTGGCAGATTTATATACCCGAAGAAATGCTTCCTGTGAAATATCGAAAGCATCATCTTTGTTGCCAACCAATCCCAGAGCCAGCCTATAAGCCACCTGTTTGTGGCGTTCGACCAGTTGCCCCAGCGCCTTTTTGTTGCCGGACTGGATTTGTGTAACCAAAACTGTATCCGAGCACATGATAGTACTCTCCTTCCTACCATAGATACTCAAATTGTTGGAATATATTCAATAAAAAAGGGCGGCCAAGCCACCCTTTTTTTATAGTCATCAAATGTTTATTTATCTTATTGATAGAATTTGTGTTACGTAAAACAAATAAAGTGTAATATTATGTTACAACTTCATAATCTCAATCAGTTCCAGTTCAAAATTGAGGGTTTGCCCGGCAAGAGGATCATTGGCATCAAGATAAGCGGAATCATTGGCGATATCGACCACTCTGATCCGAGATGGCTGACCGCCCGGTTGATCCATCTGAAGTTCCATGCCGACTTCGGGGACTATATGCGGTGGGAAATCTGACAACGCAAAGGCTTTTTTGTTCTCCTCGAGAGGCAATCCGTAAGCTTTTTCCGGGGGAAGAGAAACATTTTTAGTTTCACCGGGAGCCATACCGACAATAGCCTCTTCAAAGCCGAGGATGACCTGATTGTTACCGATGGTGAAGACAATTGGTAATTCGGTATTTGAACTGTCGAAGACCGTTCCATCCTGGGTCGTGCCAACATACCTTACGCGAACAGTATCACCTTGTTTCGCAACCTGTTTCTCGTTGCAGCTGATAAGAACCAGAAGAAGAGCTGTAAATAGAAAAAATATGCCTGAACGTTTCATTTATGATTTCTCCAAATCATGAGTTTAATTTTTTTATGGTAGAGAAGGTAGGCAATATAAACAGGTTCAGCAAGGTAATATCACTATCTTTTTATAGAAATATTAAGATAATAAGCCTCCGGCGGAGATAAACCCCGCCTCTACGCGATGATGAAAATATCAATTTTCTTCTCAGGTGAGAATCTCTGAAACAACAATTTACTTAGAGGGGAGAGCAATCATTCTCTCCAGTTCGGCTGGAATTTGTTTGGGAGAGAGTTTGGTTACGTTTATAATCGTACGGTCAGCTTTTGTCGGTTTCTTTTCGACTACAAAATGATGATCGGCGAGTCGGGCAATTTGATGCAGATGAGTGATAACAATTACCTGACAGGATTTTGAAAGCTTCTTTAGTTTATTACCAACTTCAATAGCAGTCTTACCCCCTATACCGGCATCGACCTCATCAAATACAAGCGTTGGAGGGCATAGTCCCTTTTTATTTTTTTTATTATTTTGATTTAATTCTGAAGAAAGAATTGCCAATTGAACACGGGAGAGTTCGCCACCGGAGGCGGTTTTGACCAGAGATTTTAATGGTTCCCCCGGGTTGGCTGAAAATAAGAATTTGGCCGATTCCAAACCATATGGGAAAGGCTTAACCGCTTTACCGTTGATAATAATACCGCTATCATCTTCTTCGTAAATAAGCCCGCACTCAAACTTAGCGCCATCAATGGCCAGATCAATTAATTCACTTATAACAAGCCTGTTTAATTTTTTTGCTTCCACATTTCGTTTTTTGCTCAATTCCAATGCTGTTTTACTGTAAGCCTGACGGGCCTTGTCTTCCTGTAGGCTAAGCGTGTTTATAAGCTCGTCCGTGTCTGGCTGGTTCTGCAACTGCTCTTTAATTCTAATTAATGAATCACACACAGTCTGCTCGGAGCCGCCGTATTTTTTTTTAAGTTTATAAATTTCATCAAGGCGAAGGTTGACCTCTTCAAGCCTGATCGGATCATCCTGAACCGAGGAGCCGTATTGTTCAATTTCCCGTCTCAGTTCTTCTAACTGAAATGATATCTCAGTGGCTGTCTCCGACAGCTTCTCCAGAGAGGCATCGATCGATGACATACTATCAATCTCTTTCCGTACGGAAGTTACCATATCCGTTAGATTGAGATTATCCCCGCCGATCATCTCATCAATTTTAGAAGCCGAAGCCATCAGGTTTTGAGCTGAATCCAGAATTTTACGTTCGCTTAACAGTTCTTCCTCTTCACCGACTCGAATTGATGCTTTTTCAATTTCCTCTTTTTGAAAGAGGAGGAGTTCGCGTTCTTTAATCAGGTAATCACGTTTGCGGACAATGCCCCGGAGGTCATCGGATATTTTCTGCCAATTTTTAAAGAGATCATTAACTTTTTCACATAGAGGGGTTAGCCCCCCGAAACGATCTAGATATTCAAGGTGATTATCCTCGTTCATCAGCATCTGTCCCGAATGCTGTCCCAGAATCTGAGCCATGTGGATAGGGAGAACCTCTTTTATATCGGTTAATTTTGCCGGGGAATCATTGATTGATATTTTACTGGTACCGTTTTTAGAAATCTGGCGGGAGATATTTAATAAATCAGAATCTTTATCCGTTTCAAACTGAGCATCTATAAAAGCCGTCTCACACCCGTGGCGGATATATTCTTTGTCGGCTCTTTCACCTAATATCAGAGAGAGAGAGTTTACCAGAACAGATTTGCCGGCGCCGGTCTCTCCGGTAATCACGGTCATCCCCGGATCAAATTCCAGTTTGAGATTATCTACAAGTGCGATATTTTTTATACTTAAAGATCGCAGCATCACAGTCCCTGTTTTTTTAGTTCAGCCAGAATATTCTCGGCTTCTTTAACGTTTCCTTCGGCTTCAGCCCGAACTAAATCCTGTTTTAATTTCTCACGAATCCTTTCCTGCTTTTTCTGATGGAACATTTTCAAATGGTTATTAGCTTCATAATCGACAACATCCGCTTCCCATTCCTCAGAAGCAATTTTTGTAATCAGGGAAATGAAACCCTGATCTCTTACCGTATCTATCAATACTCCGGCATTAACCACGCCGGCAGTTTTGTACTGGTTGGCTATGGCGGAGTATAAACGCGACAGCTCTTTTGATTCAAAGTCATCAGGCGAAACCTGTTCAAAAATAATATCAATAGTCCCGGGATTATTAAACAACAGAGACAGCAAGCCTGTTTCTACTTTGTTAAACTGTTTTGGCCGCTGTGGTTTTGATTCAGGTGAATATGATTTTTCTTCCGGGACATTTCTCAAAAGCTCAACATCAACCCCGAGCACATTGGATGCTTCCGTATGAAAAAGGCTTCTTCGGGTAGGATCACTGATTTTATTTCCCAGGGCGCCAAGCTCTTTGACAAGTTTTTCTCTGGCAATAATTCCCGATTCTCTGAGATCCACATCCTGAATTCTGAAATTAATAAAATTCATAGCGTTATTGATTAGTTCATTTAATTTATCAGCACCATAGTCGCGGGCAATCGAATCGGGATCTTCACCCGGCGGAGCGATAATTACTTTGACTTCGAGACCAGCATCGTATAATGAGTCTACCGAACGAAGAGCTGCTTTGCGTCCGGCTGAATCAGCATCAAAAAAGAGACAAACCTTGTCTGTAAATCTGGCCAGGAGCCTTGCCTGTTGCAGAGTAAAGGCTGTACCTGATGAAGCAACTACATTTTTAGTTCCAGCCTGCCATAGGGAAATCACATCAAAATATCCTTCAGTAATAATAGCAGAGCCCATTTGCTTAATATGATCTTTGGCTAAATTCAAATTATAAAGAACATTACCTTTGATATAGATAGAACTTTCAGGCGAGTTGATATATTTAGCCGGCTCCCCTTTTTTTAGTGTCCGCCCCCCGAAAGCAATCGGTTTCTGGCTAAGATTAAAAATGGGTATCATCAGACGCTGCCTGAAACGGTCAAAATAACTTTTATTTTTCTCGGAGTATATAGCCAGACCGCATTCAAAAAGATCTTTGGGGGAGAGGTCCTTTGAAGATGCAAATTTTATCAAGCCTTCCCATTCTTCACCAACCAATCCCAGAGAATATTCCTCGATGATCTCTTTTGTTATACCGCGCTTTTTTATTAAATAGTCGTTCAGGATATGTTTATACTTACTGCTTAGCAGTTGTTTTTTGAAATACTCCAAAGCGACCTGATTGGCAAAATAAATTTTCTCGTTCAGCTCGCGTTTAAAATCAGTAGTGCTGTCCTCTTTGATGGGGATATTTACTTTACCGGCCAGATATTTAATAGCTTCGACATACGACATTCCTTCGTGTTCCATCAGAAAAGTAAAAACCGTCCCGCCCTTGCCGCAGCCAAAACAATAGTAGAGTTGTTTTTCAGAAGAGATACTGAACGAGGGAGTCTTTTCGGTATGGAACGGGCACAAAGCCAGATATCTAGAGCCGCGTTTTTTTAATTTTAAATACTCTCCAATTATCTGGACAATATCAACCGCCTGCCTTATCTGTTCTATAGTATCTTGCGGAATCATATCAAGCTTTCAACTTTACAATCGTTACTCCGGAACCTCCTTCGTTCCAGTTACCCAGCCGGAGAGAATCAACATCGGGATGCTTCCGAAGATATTCTGTCAGGATTTTTCTTAAAGCACCGGTTCCTTTGCCGTGTACTACATAAACCTGATGGAGTCCCGAAAGAGCCGCTTTGTCCAGATATTTATCGAGAGCCTCAAGAGCTTCCTCTCCGGTCATCCCTAGTAAATGAATTTCCGGGTGGATATCAGTCTCTATAGAGGGATAGGATTTTCGGGTAATCATATTTGTACCGGTTTGATCACCAATCTTTCTCAGATTGCGAATCTCAACCGTAGTCAGAACATTGCCTACTTTTATTTTTGCTCGGTTATTGCCGACTAACTCTTCGATTTCACCCTTTTGTTGAAGTGACAGAATTTCAACCCGGTCACCTTTTTCAAACCTTCCCTGATCAACAGGTTTTTTCTCAAGTTTAGCCTGTTTGTTTTTTATTTTTTGTTGTCGATCTTTTGTGGTTTTATGGAATTTTTTCAGAATCTCTTTATCAGCCTGAGTATCACGAATCTTAGCCACCATTTGTTCGATTTCGCGCCTCGTCTCATTCAGGAAATCTTCTGTATCGGAGAGTCCTTTTATTTTTTCTTCTTCGATATCTTTAGTAAGTTTTTCGCTTCGTTCCTTATAGTATTTTTCAAGTTCTTCCGTTTTTTTGAGCCGCTCAGTTAGCTCTGCTCGATCCTTTTTTATTACAGCCAATTCCACTTCGAGGGATGATATTAAATTACTAAGCGACCTTTCACCTGTACCTACCAGTGTCGAAGCTCTATCACAAATACTTTCAGGAAGTCCCAGTCTTCGTGCGATCTCTACAGCATATGATGAACCGGGAATACCAACACGAACTACATAGGTAGGGGAGAGGGTATTTTTATCAAATTCCAATGAGGCGTTTTCAAGTTCAGGGTGTTCCATCGCCAGGGTCTTTAATTGAGAATAGTGGGTTGTCGCAATTATGCGCGCTCCCTTTTCGATAGCATATAAGATTATTGATTCAGCCAGAGCGGAACCCTCTTTGGGATCAGTTCCGGCACCAATTTCATCAAAAAGAATCAGCGTTTGAGGGGAGGCTTGTTTTACCCCTCTGATAATATTTTGCATATGCGATGAAAAAGTAGACAG
>JBDRQG010000095.1:0-19165 GCA_043826475.1 bacterium | reverse complement strand
CATGTTATTTTGCCTATTTAAATATAGTCCACCATTTTAGTCGGATTGTGATAAGCCACAACTGGTGATGCGTTTTACTATTATTTTGTCCTGCCATGCGATGCTTAATGAGAGCACATATCACAATCGCAATAATTTCATTATAAGTACATAATTAATATAAATAAGTTGGACAATTTTGTAAACAATTAATTTGATTCTACACACTGATAGGTGATATGTTCTCAAAATTGATTATTTCCACTCATAATCTAAATGCAAGGACATAGAAAACAAAAACTGCCAGTGTTTTAGATTTGAAATTATCTGCAAGTAATTACAATAGTTAAGGTTATAAATTTATTCTTGATAAATGGACTTTTTATTATGAAATTGTCTACTATATGATTTGTATGATCTGTAAATATTATATGTTTTACAATGAGGGAAAATAAATGGATTTAGATGCAGTGCTATTGGCAAGGATCCAATTTGCTTTAACGGTTGGCTTTCATTTTTTATTTCCCCCTTTATCAATCGGCTTAGCCTGGCTGCTGGTCTATGTTGAATGGAAAGGGTGGAAGAAAAAAGATGAAATATTTTTACAGGCAGGTAAATTCTTCAGCAAAATATTAGCTCTGACATTTGCTGTGGGAGTAGCAACAGGTATCGTGATGGAATTTCAGTTCGGAACCAACTGGGCCGAATATTCGAAATTTGTCGGGGATATCTTTGGTGCTCCTTTGGCAGCAGAAGCGCTTTTTGCTTTCTTTCTGGAATCGACTTTTATGGGTTTATATCTTTTTGGCCGAAACAGAGTATCCCCTGGAGTTCACTGGTTTGCCATTCTGATGGTTGCGGTCGGGGCAACAATTTCCGCTTTCTGGATAATTGTCGCCAATTCCTGGCAGCAGACTCCTGCCGGATATATAATTCAAAACGGACGGGCAGAATTGATAGGTTTCTGGGCGGCGGTTTTTAATCCCTCTACAATTATCAGATTTTCGCATACAATTATGGCTTGTCTGGTTGCTGGAGCATTTTATATGGCTGGGATTTCAGTCTGGTTAATACTTAAAAAAAGAGGCGAGTTTGCAAGAAAATCACTTAAAGTTTCAATTATATTCGGATTGATTTTTTCTTTTTTGACTTTTCTTCCGTTCGGCCATGAACACGTCAGGCAGGTTGCCAGAACTCAACCGGAAAAGTTTGCGACCATGGAAGGTTTATACGTCAGCCAATCACAGGCACCTTTAATGTTATTCGGTATTGTAAATGCGACTGTTCCCCGTCTTGATGCTGAGATTAAGATTCCCGGTTTGCTGAGCTTGCTTTTATATGGAACAACTGATGCTCATGTTCAGGGTTTGGACCAGTTTATCCCGGAGGAGATCCCACCCCTATGGATGACTTTTGTCTCTTTTCATAATATGGTTTTGCTAGGAATGTATTTTATTCTTCTTATGCTTATCGGAGTTTGGTTTATAAGAAAAAAGAATCTCTACGATAAGAAATGGTATCTTAAATTACTTTTGTTTTCTTCTCCGTTGCCTCTTTTGGCCTGTGAGTTTGGTTGGGTTGCCGCTGAAGTCGGAAGGCAGCCCTGGGTGGTTTATAAAGTTCTCAAAACAGTTGATGCGGTATCAATGACTGTTTCTAAATCCGAAATCATATTCTCGATCGTATTATTTTCTGTTATATATATATTTCTTATGTCGCTTTTTATTTTCCTGCTATTAAAAGAGACCAGTCATGTACCTGAAATATCAGAAAGAGGGGAGGCTATGTCATGATAGATCTTAATACAATCTGGTTTTTACTAATAGGCGTTTTGATAACAGGCTACGCTATTTTAGATGGTTTTGATTTCGGTGTCGGCATTCTGCATCTTTTTACAAAAAATAATACCGAAAGACGATTAAGCATGAATTCAATCGGTCCGGTATGGGACGGCAACGAAGTCTGGCTGTTGACTGCCGGAGGGGCTATGTTTGCCGCTTTTCCGATAGTATATGCTACGGTCTTTAGTGGATTTTATATCGCCCTGATGTTACTGCTCACAGCTCTTATTGCCAGGGCGGTTTCTTTGGAATTCCGGGGGAAAGTTGATTCTCCTAAATGGCGCAATGTTTGGGACTGGTCATTTGGACTGGGGAGTCTTTTACCCCCAATTCTGTTGGGTGTTGCAGTTGGTAATATATTACGGGGTGTACCGGTAAATGCTGATGGAATGTATGCCGGCACTTTTCTGGGTCTGTTAAATCCTTTTTCAATAATGGTCGGCCTTTTGAGCCTGACGATGTTTGTCATGCAGGGAGCACTCTATCTATCCCTTAAAGTTGAAGGAGATTTTCAAGCTCGCGTAATTAAAAACGCATCGTCGGCATGGATAGCTTTTATTGTTCTTTATTTTTTAACGACCTTATATACTTTTTTTGAAGCCAATTTCCTTTTTATCGGAATGACAAGCGCACCTCTATTCTGGGTATTTTTTATTATGTTGTTAGGGGCTTTGATCTATGTCCCGATAGCCATTAAAGCCCAGAAATATTTCCGTGCATTTTTATCCTCATCACTATCGATTGCCAGCTTGATAGGCGTGGCGGCTGTAAGCTTGTACCCAAGACTAGTACCATCGAGTATTGATCTGGCTTATAGCCTGACAATTTATAATGCTTCATCAACGCCAAAGACATTAACAACAATGCTGATAATTACTTTGATTGCCTTGCCTTTTGTACTGGGTTATACCGTATTTATCTATAGAATATTTAAAGGTAAAACTGTTATAACTTCGGAGAGCTATTAATGAGTGATGAAAAAAGAGATATCGGTCGCATCGGTTGGATAGATCTGACCGTGCCTGATGCTGAAAAAATCAGAGATTTTTACATTAAAGTAGTCGGTTGGAAATCAGCGCCGGTTTCAATGGGGGAATATGATGATTATTGCATGATTCCACCAGATGAAAACAATCCGATTGCCGGTATTTGTCATGCTCTCGGAGTAAATAAAGAGATCCCCCCGCAATGGGTGATATATATCACTGTTGAAAATCTTGATGACAGCATTGCCAGTTGTAAAGAGTTAGGGGGAGAGGTGATAGTTGGTCCTAAAAACATGGATAAAAAAAGCCGCTACTGTATCATTAAAGATCCCTCAGGTGCAGTAGCGAGTCTATTTGAGAAGATGTAAATTTTTTAAATAAAGCTTCCCTTGTGACGGACAATTTCTCCTTCGATCATGTAAATAACATCTTCAGCGATATTAGTGGCATGATCGGCTATCCGCTCCAGATTTCTTGAGACGCTTAATAAACTGATATAATATTCAGTTGCTTCGGGATTGGTTTTAATGTGTTTCTGGCCAATCTCATAATTTTGTTTATGATGTTGGTCAATTTCATCATCACTGAGAATAACCCGGCTTGCTTTAGCTACATCATTTTGTACAAGAGCATCAACACTATCATGGACCATCCTGATTGTCAGCTCCACCATTTCGTTTAAGTTGATGGGTTGCTTAATAACTCCGTTGGATATAATATTTTTTGTCCTTTTGGCTATATTCACAGCCAGATCTGCAATTCGTTCCAAGTCATTATTAATTTTAAGCACTGCCACGACATATCTCAAATCAGCGGCAACTGGTTGATGAAGAGCCAGTATTTTCAAACACTCTTCCTCGACCTCGACTTCCTGTGAGTCGATTTTCGGGTCAGAATCGATCACTTCATCTGCTAATTCCATATCGTGGTCATTAAATGACTGGACAGAAGAGACAAGGCTTTTCTCTACCATCGCCGCCATATAAAGTATATGTTTTTTTAATCTCTCAATTTCATTTTGAAAATGCTTGGTCATGATATTCCTCGTATTTCATAATTATCTAATAAATATAAAATCAACCGAATCGGCCGGTTATATAATCTTCAGTCTTTTTCTTTTTCGGTCTGGTAAACATCTCTTTAGTCGGGCCGTATTCAATTAAATCACCCTGAAAGAAGAAAGCAGTAAAATCAGAAATTCTGGCTGCCTGCTGCATATTGTGAGTAACGATTACAATAGTATATTTCTTTTTCAACTCTCCGATAAGGTCTTCAATACGTGATGTAGATAGGGGGTCCAATGCCGAGGCTGGTTCATCCATTAAAATAACTTCCGGTCTGACAGCCAGAGCTCGGGCAATACACAAACGCTGCTGCTGTCCTCCTGACAGGGAATAAGCGCTTTTGTCCAATATGTCTTTTACTTCATCCCAAAGAACCGCTTGTTGAAGAGATTCCTCGACAACTTCAGTAATAATGGCTTTATCTTTGATTCCATTTACTCTGAGACCATAAGCTACATTGTCAAAAATTGATTTGGGAAAAGGATTTGATCTCTGAAAAACCATACCGATTCTGGTTCTAATCTTAGATGAATCTTTAATATCCTTATAAATATCGACATCATCTAACCTGACGATCCCTTCCATTCTGGTATTGGGAATAGATTCGTTCATTCGATTCAGGGTTCTCAAAAATGTAGATTTTCCGCATCCTGACGGTCCAATTAAAGCAGTGACTTTATTTTCCGGAATATCAATTGAAATATCATGGAGAACATGATTATTACCATACCAGAAATTCTGTTTTTGTACCGTCATTTTATAATTTGGTATTTTCAGGTCGCTGATCTTACTCTCCTTTAATATGTCCTTTTTTATATCCATATTAATACCATCTTTAAACGTTGACTCGTTTTCTTCTCATGCTGGAACGAATAAATATCGCCACAAAATTTAATAAAAAGGTCAGGAGTAAAAGCACAAGCACGGTTCCGAATAAAATCGGCTTGGTTGCTTCCACATCGGGCGACTGAGTAGCCATAACAAAAATGTGATAGCCCATCTCCATAAACTGATCATTTAGTTTGGTCGGTAGATAGGGGAGATAGTAGGCGGCTCCGGTAAACATGATCGGAGCAACCTCCCCGGCTCCTCGACTGACAGCCAAAATTGCGCCGGTTAGTATTCCGGGCATTGCCTGTGGAATAATTACTCTGGCGATAGTCTGCAGCTTGGTTCCGCCAAGAGCATAACTAGCCTCTCTTAATTCTCTTGGAATTGTCCGAAGAGCTTCTTCGGTGGATACAATTACGACCGGCAAAGTCAATAAGGCCAGAGTCAATGCCGCCCAGATAATAGCGGGTTGTCCCCATACCGGTCCTTCCGATTCAAAGAATAATGAATCCATACCGTTTCCGATAAAGCCGATGAAAAAGCCAAGTCCAAACAAACCAAAAACAATCGAGGGAACACCAGCCAGATTATTAATAGCTACCCGAATTAATCTTGTGATTTTTGAAGTTGGATCGGTATATTCGTGCAGGTAAAGGGCGGTCAAAACACCAACCGGAACCACAGCAATAACCATCAATATGACCAAAAATACGGTTCCAAAAATGGCCGGGAAAATTCCGCCGGCTTCCATTCCGTTCTCCGGGGGATGGCTTAAAAATTCCCAGCTTATAGTACCGGCTCCGCTGTAAACGATGTTGCCTAAAATAATAACTAACATGATGATAATAATGACAACAGCGGCAAGAGTAAGACCGCGCGGTATATACCCCTGTGATTTGGGTTTGAAATCCAAAGCAGGAGCTGCCGGCTCGCTAGTTATGATCGTATTATCGAACATTATGCCTTACCCTGAATGCGAACTTTGAGTTTGCTGAGAATCATATCTCCGCCAAGATTAATCAGGAAAGTGAAAATAAACAAGAGCGTTCCGATAAAGAACAAGACCGTATAATGTCCCCCGCCAAAGACAACCTCACCCAGTTCAGCCGCAATAGTGGCGGAGAAGGTTCTGATTGAATCCGTAAAGCTGCCAGATATGATAGCCGCATTTCCAGAAGCCATTAATACAATCATTGTTTCACCTACAGCACGGCCGAAACCGAGAACAATTCCAGCGGAAATGCCTGGCAAGGCTGCCGGCAGTACCATTGTAAATGATACCTGCCACCGATTAGCTCCCAGAGCCGTAGCAGCGTCCCTTAATGATTGCGGTACCGATGTCATGGCATCTTCGGCAATGGTAAAAACAATAGGAATTACCGCTATTCCAAGAGCAATTCCTGCATTAATAGCATTCAGGCGGAAAGTGAAGTCAAAAAGGTTTTGAAGAATTGTAGCTAATATCATCAGAGAAAAGAAACCAAGGACTACCGATGGAATCCCGGCTAACAACTCAATAACAGGTTTGATTATTTCCCTCATGCGTTTGTTGGCAAATTCCGAAGAGTAGATTGCTGCTCCTACCCCCAAGGGGATTGCAAAAAGCATGGCTACTATTGCTGCTTTAAGAGTACCGATTAATAGGGGAAAAAGAGAGAATTTAGGAATTTCAGAATTAGGCTGCCAGGCCCATTTGGGTTCGCGCCCTTCATAATATTCCTGCTTGAAAGTCATCTTTCCAAGGCTGGCTTCTTCCTGAATTTCTGGACTGGTAAAAATTGGAATTGCCTCTCTAAAGATAAAAATAAATATCAAGATAATTGCTATCAACGCCACAAAGGCATTTATAGCAATAAACTTCTCGCCGAGGAATTCTATGATTCGGGATTTTGGTTTAAACTTTAATTCAATCATAATATTAATAAATTCAAGACGGTTTAACATAACCGTCTTGAATTATACCGCTAATCCAGGAGTTTAACTGTAGTTTTTATTTAATCATATTCTTTTCAGCCATCTCTTTTGGAAGAGGCACATAGTCTATTTCAGCAGATATTTTCTGTCCTGCTTCTGATAATGCCCAGTTGGCTAATTTCTTAAGTTCCCCTTCAGGTTTGGAATTGAAGAACCAGTACAACTCGCGTGATACCGAGTATGTGCCATTTGACACGGACTCAACCGATGGCAGAACAAATTCAGTGGTATCATTTAATGCTACAGCGGCGAATTTCACCCCTTTAGCCCAGGCAATACCACCATAACCGATGCCGTTTTTATCTTTGGATACGGCATTTACAACTGCTGCAGTTCCGGGAAGAGTCTGGGCGTATTCGGAATAATCTTCTTCATTTAAAACATGTTCTTTGAAGAAGGCATATGTTCCGGAATTGTTTTCACGACTATAAAGAATAATCCTGGCATCTTCGCCACCAACCTCTTTCCAATTAGTGATAGCGCCGGTATAGATTCCTTTTAGCTGAGCAAAGGTCAAATTGGTCACTTTATTATTTTCATTCAGGAAAATAGCGATCCCATCCAGAGCAACAGAAATACGGTAGGGTTTGATTCCCAGTTTTTCAGCCTGTTTGTATTCTTTTTCTTTCATGTCGCGGGAAGCTTCGCAAATATCAGTCGTTCCGTTTAACAAAGCGGCAATACCGGTCCCTGATCCGCCGCCGGAAACCTGAATTACACTTCCGGGATTCTGCTTCATGTACTCTTCAGCCCAGCGCTGGCCTAATCTTACCAGGGTGTCTGAACCCTTAATGGTAACACTTGATCCGGCAGTAATCATGCTGGCAGCTACAAGAGCTACTAAGATTGCAAAGATTAGTTTTTTCATTGTTTTGATTCCTTCTTTTTAAAATACATTAATTTGAATTTAAACTAAACTTAAAATTTTAATTGTACATCTAATTGAAGACGATTAAAATCAATTGTCTTATCCAATTCCAGATCGGTTTCATTTATAAAATAAGTAGCACCGAGATTGGCATTTTTGGCTAACTGGTATGAAGCGCCGATTTCGTGCCCTTTTCCGTCAGTGCCACCACCGCGGAAATCGGAATCGGTGAACATACCAACAACAGCATCTGTTTCAACTTTGCGGTAGTTATAGCGGAAATCCCATGAACCGGCTTTGCTGGCATGACCGATTTTGAAGCCAAACAACCAGCCGGTATTCAAACTATCAGCCCCGCCATTAGATACGAAGTCACCGAATATTGAGACTGGCATGTCATCAAATTTATGGGTAATTTCACCGAAAACTTCAACTAATTCAAAATCGTTGGCATAATTGCCTGATGTATCAACAGAGTTGCCCATCGCATCAGTATTATCATAAAAAGGGGCAAAACCTTTGGCATTGACATAGTTGTAAATACTTCCACCTAAAGTAACACTTGATTTGCCTTCGTTAAGATTAAATTTAACAAGACCCTGACCTGAGGCAATATATGAATCTTTTGCGGTTGATCTTTCATCGACCCACAATCCAGCGCCGGTTAAATTGATCTCGACATTATCAAGATTTTTGACTAATGTTATTGCACCACCTTCAGGATTTAAGTCAGAGTCCCAGATTAATTCGGAACTTCCCGGTGTGAAAAATGGATTCTTCATTTTACCGGCAGTAATTGTAAGTCCTTTGGCTTTTTCATGATGAAAGGTGAAATAAGCCAGATCCAGGCGGATATCCTTGGATGAAAAGGCATCATCAAGGGTCTGGTTAGTGGAGACAGGATCATTAGATCCGGTGGCCAGTTGTATTCCTATATCCATCATTTCATTAGCTTTGGCGTAGATGCCAATTCTGGCTCTAATACGTTGGCGGTGACGAGCATCCTTGTCCTGTTCATCGATCATCTCGTGGCGATAACGGAAATCGCCTTTAACCTTAACGGTTTCCCACCATTCGGCAGCTCTGGCAGAACCGTCAAATCCGGTTAAACTTAAAAGAACTGCAACAAATGTTACTGACAGCCCGGCTTTAATTGTGTTTCTCATTTTTTCTCCTAATTAGAAACATTCATGTTATACTAATACCATTGCTGCAACAGAACGAATTGAATGTTAAGGAAATATTAAGATCAAATTATTTTTTTATGAATTTGGAAAAGGGTTGAATTTACGCTAATAAAGCCATTACTTTAACGAGGGGAGATGAATCCGAAACTTGCTCCCTTTGCCTATTTCACTGTCAACACTGACTTTTCCACCATGAGCCAAAGCGACATGCTTCACTATCGCCAGTCCCAATCCGGTTCCCCCCACATCACGAGTACGAGCTTTATCTATACGATAGAATCGCTCAAACAGGCGGGGGAGATGCTTTTTCTCAATTCCCAATCCCTGATCTTCGACTGAAATTACAATCTCATCACTAAAAGCAATAACATTAACTAATATAGTTGTATCTGGATCACTATATTTTATAGCATTGTCTATCAGGTTTATTATCGATTGTTCAAGCTGATGGTAATTATAATTTGCTTCGAGGTATGGATCGCATTTTAGCTCAATTTTGATATTTTTTAAATTACTGTTTATCTGGCAGGCTTGCACCGCCGACTCGAGCACGGGGTATAATCTCTCATGAGCTAATGGAATAACTCCCTGATCGGCTTCACTCTCGATTCTGGCCAGGGTCAACAGATCATCTACGAGGCTGTTTAAGCGGTCAGAATGATTGGCAATGATTTGCAAAAAACGTTTTATATCTTTTGGATTATCGGGTGTGTTCACAAGCAGTGTTTCAGCTGAACCGATTATAGCAGTAATAGGTGTCTTTAATTCGTGAGAGACATTAGCGACAAAATCACGCCTGACATTCTCAAGTCTTTTTAGTCGGGTAATATCGTTGAATACAAGCACCACTCCGATCCGTTTTCCATTCGAGTCAAGCAAAGCGGTGCCATGAGCCTGGAAATATCTTTTCTTTTCAGCCAGCAGTATAAATTCCATTTCAACTTTACCGGGACTTTTTACGGTCTTATTTACAAATTCATGTAGTTCGGCGATACGGATAACTTCGTAGATCGGCTTCAATAGTGACTGGTTCCTGTCTATCCCCATAAATTCCATTGCTGCCTGATTAATGGCTACGATATGATCCTTGGCATCCAGAGCAATAACCCCTTCAGTCATACTGGAAAAAATTGCTTCCCGTTCATTTCTTTGATCAATGATGGTTCTAATCCTGGAATCTAATTGTTCCGCCATTCTGTTCATAGTTGTAGAAAGAGCGGCAATTTCTGCGATATCTGAAACCGGTATTTTTGATTTCAGATTTCCCTGAGCAAATTGTTCCGCTCTGGCCTGCAGTTCTTTAAGCGGGTTGGTAAGGCGTTTAAAAACAAAGATACTAATCAAAGTGGCCAATAAAGTAATCAGGAATCCGCTGATAGCTACGTTGATATAAAATTTACTCAGAGTGGCTTCAATAGATGAGACCGACAACGACGTTCTTATCACGCCAATTATCCGGTCGTTTTCATATACCGGTATAGCCACATACATCAATGTCGTCTGGAGAGTATTGCTATACCTGGTTTCCACTCCAGTTGAACCTGCACTCGCCTTGGATATTTCAGGGCGGTTTCCATGATTCTCCATCTTCATCGGGTCGTCGTCCGAGTCACCGAGCACCACACCAAGGGTGTCTATTATAGTAATTCTGGTGCCTGAGATCTGACCGAGTAGTTTGCATTGCTGGTCGATAAATTGACTACCCTGAATTGTTATCGAATTTTTCAACTGCTGTTTAATCAGTTCAGCTCGGTTATCAAGAGTCTTGGTCAACTCAGAGTAATACAGTGTCCGCATTTCATTAGAGGCATACAAGGCTGTCAGGATAAGGGAGAGAACAATAATAATAAAATAATATGGATATACTTTCCAGAAAAGTTTTCGCCGGTTCATTAATTCTCCACCATTCTGTATCCAATACCTCTAACCGTTTCAACATAATCCCCGCAGCGGCCCAGTTTTTTTCTCAAATTTGCTATTTGGACATCGATTGCCCTGTCAGTAATTACCTGATGTCCTTCTCTGAGTTCGTCAATCATTTGAGTACGGCTGAAGACCCAGCCCGGTCGGCGGATTAAAACCAGCAGGATCTGAAATTCGGTCAGAGTCAACTGGATGGGGTTATCCTGAACATAGACAGTATGTTTTCCCTGATCGATTGTAATATCTCGAAAAATAATTCGAGTGGTTTCATTTTTTAAGTTCTCTTCATCATGGCGTAAAATAGCTCGGATGCGGGCAATTAAAACTTTAGGGCTAAAGGGTTTAGTGACATAATCAATAGCTCCTATCTCCAAACCGGTAATGATATCCACATCTTCATTGCGGGCGGTCAGCATAACGATAGGAATATGCTGTGTTTGTTCTTTATTTTTTAAAGCCCGGCAGACATCAAGACCGTTAAGGCCGGGAAGCATAATATCCAATAATATCAAATCAGGTATTTCTGCTTGCGCTTTTTTTAAACCGTCTTCACCTGTATTAGCCGAGATGACATCAAATCCGTCACGGATCAGGTTAAAAGTGACAAATTCAACAATATCAGTTTCGTCTTCAATTATGAGTATCTTTTTATTACCCACCGGAACCTCATGATTATTGCGATATTCTTCATACTATGAAAAAAAGCTACTTATCATTTAATAATTTTTCCAATTGATCTACCAGATCGCTGAATAGATTAATTGTATTGAGAATTGGTTCTGGCTGGGTCATGTCAATTCCAGCATCTTTCAGAACATCAACCGGATATTTCGAAGAGCCGGTTGAAAGGAATTTCATATAAGTATCCAGATAGCCCTTTTCGCCATCGATAATTTTCTGCGACATCAACTGGGCTGCCGCAAAACAGGTAGCATACTGATAAACATAGTACGGCGAGTAGAAATGGGGGATAATCATTCCCAGCATACCGCTCAGTTCATCAACGGTAAGTTCTTCACCCCAGTATTTTTTGTAAATATCAGAAAAAGTATTACGAAAATATTCTGATGAAAATGCTCCCCCTTCTTCGATATGATTATGAATAGCCAGTTCAAACTCGGCAAACATAACCTGGCGGAAAAAAGTGGTTCTAATATTCTGGATATACAGATTAAGCAGGTACATTTTTTCCTGTGGGTCAGTCGTATTTTTCAGAAGCTGTTTCATAAGTATTGCTTCGTCACAGGTAGAAGCTACTTCGGCGGTAAAGATAGGATAATCGTGATATAAATAAGGTTCATTCCGGTTTACATAAAAAGATTGCATGGAATGTCCCATCTCATGCGCCAGAGTAAAAACCCAATTAATTGTTCCGTTGTAATTCAATAAAACATAAGGAGGGCTGGCATAATTTCCTCCTGAAAAGGCACCGGAACTTTTACCTTCGGTTTCAAATACATCAACCCAGCCGGAATTGAGACCCTTTTTAAAATCTGTCATATATGGTTCACCCATCGGAGCCAGCCCCTTGACAACCATGTCCATAGCCTCTTCGTAGGTATATCCCTTATTTTGGTTGGAAACAAGGGATACATAAAGGTCATAGGGATATAATGTATCATACCCCAGGACTTTCTTTTTTAAAGCCGCCCATTTATGAAGGGGTTCAAGATTATTGTTAACGGTCTCTATCAGGTTATAATATAACGAAGTTGGAATATTGTTATATGCCAGCCGCATATCAAGGCAGGTTTCAAAACCGCGAGACTTCATATAAAAAAAGTCTTTATTGATGGTCCCGCCGAGAGTGGCGGCAAGAGTATTTTGATACTTTTCATAAGTGCCATAATAGGCTATATGAGCGTCGCGTCTCACCCGACGGTCATTCGATTTTCGGTATTTTTCATATCGTTCATTGGTAAGTACAACGAGGTTGCTGTCTTCATCATAAATCGAGCCGAAAGTCATATCGGCGTCGGTGAGCATAGAAAAGATACGACCGGAGGAATAAGCCATAGAGCCGGATAGAGCCAGAATGGCTTCTTCTTTAGGTGAGAAGATATGTTGCTGTCTTTGGATCAGCCGCGCAAAATAAAATTTATATAGTTTTAGATTATTATTTTCAGAAATCAGTTCTTCAAGTTTTTCAGATGGTATACTCAACAGCTCCGGTTCAATATATGAAGTGGCATGACGGATTTTTGAATCCAGAGCGTCTATCCTGTCGGAGAGTTCCTGCATGGCGCTGATTCGAGTGTCTTCACTGAGCCTCAGGCCGGCGTAAGTAGAAAGGTTGTCGGTTATAAGATTAATATCTTCCTGCAGTTTCAGGCACTCGTATAAAACATCGCCGGATTCGCTTAAACGGCCCTTGAAATTTTCGAGTTTCTGATAATTGTCCGATACATATCTGAAATCTTTCTCCCAGGCATCAAGATTGGGGTAGATAAGATCCAGATTCCATTTGTATTTATCATCGATATCGGCCCGCTGAGGAATTTGATTGGACCCGGCCAGGAGGGATATTGTTAATACAAAAATTAAAAATGTGGTAATAGTAATTGATTTTATAAAAATGTGATGACTTTTCATCGATAATCTCCGTTAAAAAAATGTTTATACTAAATTACTATCAATACAAAAAGAAACTGGAGTTAATAAATGAAATTATTTCATCAGGCACAATAGGTTTTAGCAATATTTATAAATAATCCTATATGCAATGTATTGTCTGATAAGGCCTTCTAACACCTTACGGGAGCTGCGAAATAGTCAACATATTCTGGGTTGTTGTTCACCCATAGGCATTGTTATAATTCGTTCAGTACCTAATTTTGTTCTAATGGTGACCAGATTCATCGAATCATCGTTAACTTGTCCGATAATCGAAGCATCCTTCCAATTCAATTGATTCTTTAATATATTTAATACTCTTTCAGCATCCGATCCTGAAACAAAAAGTATAAAAGTGCCTTCATTGGCAACCTGTAATGGATCCAGTCCTAAAATATCACAGGCATTATTTACCTCGATTGAGATCGGCACTTTCTCTTCATCAATTGAAAAATGAAGGTTCGCGGAACCCGCCAGTTCGGTAAGAGCTGAGGCCAGCCCTCCTCTGGTCAAATCCCGCAGGCATTTTATCTGAATGTCATTTTCTATCAGGGTTATAATTGAATCTGCCAGGGGAGCGCAATCACTCTCTATTTTAGTTTCGAATTGTAATCCTTCCCGGATTGATAAAACAGCTACACCATGCCGTCCAATATCGCGGTTTATTATTATGGCATCACCGGATTTGATTGACTGGGGGCAAATATCCAACTGATGATCAATTGTTCCCACCCCGGATGTATTAATATAAATCCCATCGCATTTGCCGTATTCGACTACTTTAGTATCCCCGGTAACAATTTGAACACCGGCACTGTCAGCCGCTATTTTCATCGAATGGATAATTTCCTTCAATGTCTCGATAGAGAATCCTTCCTCAATAATCAGACCGACGCTTAAATAAAGAGGTCTGGCGCCGCACATAGCCAGGTCATTAACCGTACCGATAACAGACAGGAAGCCGATATTACCACCGGGGAAAAAAAGAGGTTTAATAACAAAAGAATCAGTCGTAAAGGCATAACGATTGTTTTGATTATTAAAGACCGCCCCGTCATGACCCTTTTTGAGCTCAACGGAATCAAATGTTTTGATAAAAATATTTTCAATCAATTGATGCGTTAATCTTCCGCCGCTGCCGTGATACATGGTAATATTTTTATAATCTCCGGGCAGTTGAGGAAGTTGTTGTTTTTTATTATCGCTTGGCATAATTACTTCTATATTTATAATAAGCGGAGCAGGCACCTTCTGAAGATACCATCATTGGACCAATCGGATTGTCAGGACGGCAATTGCGATTGAACTCGGGACATTGATCTGGTTTTGCGAAACCCTGTAAAATATCCGCTGCAATGCATCTGCTGTCGTTTGCTGAATTAGCTACTGAAATATTAAAATGGTTTTGGGCATCGAATTGCATGAATTTATCGTTTAATATATAGCCGCTATCCTTAATGACACCCAATCCGCGCCAATGGCGATCGGCAAGATCAAATACTCGATTAATATTTGATAGGGCATTATTATTACCTTCTCGAATTACTGCTCTGGCATACTGATTGACAACATGAGCTTTACCATTTTCAAGTTGATCGATTGCCATAAAAATCCCCTGTACCAGATCAGCTGGTTCAAAACCGGTGACAATTATCGGGATATTATACTTACTTGATATGAGTTCATATTCACAATACCCGCTTATGGTGCAGACATGTCCAGGGGCAAGAAGAGCATCTATTTTACCGGCAGGATTACTCAATAGCATTTCTATCGCAGGCGGGATTCGTACCATGCCATTCAGTATATAAAAATTGTTCAAGTTCAGTTTATCGGCTGTTAAAACAACAGATGCTATCAGCGGAGCCGTGGTTTCGAATCCGATAGCCATAAATACAAAAGCCTTATCGGGATTTATTTTTGCCAGATCAACAGCCTCAAGCGGTGAGTAGACAACCCGAATATTAGCTCCTTCAGCTTTTGCTGATAAAAGATCGTTGTGGCTGCCAGGGACTCGTATCATATCCCCAAAAGTGCAAAGGACTGTTTGAGGTTTAAGAGAAATCATAATAGCCTTGTCAATCATATCGGAGGGGGTAACGCAGACGGGACATCCGGGGCCATGCAGGAGATTGATCTCTGGCGGTATTAGCTGATCGATTCCGTAGCGGAATATTGCATGGGTTTGTCCGCCGCAGACTTCCATGATATTCCATTTCTTATGCGTGATTTTTTTTATTTTTGTCAGATATTTTTCAATAATCTCCGGAGATCGATATTCATTTGAAAATTTCATGCTTTATTGTTTCTCCCCAAAGCATTCATCGATGTCCTTAAAAATCTGCATGGCATTCTCTTCATTAATTGTACCAATAGCAAAACCGGCATGGACTAATATATAATTGTCCACCTGAGCCTCCGGCACCAAAGTTAAATTGATCTGTTTGACAATACCGCCAAAATCTACTTTTCCGGTACGCATCAATTCATCTTTATTGTCAATCGTTATTATTTTTCCGGGTACAGCAAGACACATATATTATTTCCTTCTATTACTAATAATTCCAGCATAAAGCTGCCCGGCACAAATACCGCCATCATTAGCTGGAATTAGATGATGCCAATATGGTTCATATTTTTCCTGATTCAAGCGATAAATGACTCTTTCTGTTAAGTACTTATTCTGGAAACATCCGCCTGTCAGGGCAACCTGTTTAATTTGAACTAATTTTACCATCGATATTATTATTTCTGCAATGGTATTATGAAACTTAGCGGCAATAAGTTTTATATCAGTTTTGTTTTTTATATCTGCCAATAAATTTTCAATAATCAGGCGCCAATCTATAATATAGGTATGATTATTTTTCACAATATCATATTCATAGTAATGTTCCGTTGAAATTCCAGTGGCAGCCCACTCCAGATTCATTGCCGCTTCAGCCTCATAATCAGAGATCTGACAAAGACCAAGCAGGGAAGAGACAGCATCAAACAAGCGCCCCATACTTGAGGTCAGGGGACTGTTAATATTCTGTTGCAGCATTTTATGAATAATAACCAGCTCCTCTTTTACGAAGGCATTTATTGAATGACAATCTGTCATCGAAAAGGCATCATCCCCAAAGATACTGTAAAGAATAGATAAGGCAGAACGACGCGGTTCAAGAGCGGCCTTATCTCCACCCGGAAGATGGAATTGCTTTAAATGTCCTATGCGGTCAAAATGATTATCGTAAACAGCAAGGAATTCACCTCCCCAAATAGTGTTATCATCACCAAGTCCGGTTCCATCAAGGACGACACCCAATACCGGTGGATTTAGATGGTTTTCAAGCATGCAGGAAAGGAGATGGGCATGATGATGTTGAACCGGTATGACTGGTTTTTCCAGCGAATGAGCATAAATTGTAGATAGATATTCCTGATGCTTATCTGTCATAATTGAATCAGGGGTTATTCCGTACAAAGCAGCCATTGTCTTTATTGTTTCAGTAAAGGTATTGTATGTAAGTCTGGAATCCAAGTCGCCTATATGCTGGCTGATATAACATCTATTTCCAGACTGTAAAGCAATTGTATTTTTCATATGTGAGCCGACTGCAAGAAAATTTCTATCACTGTATTCTATATCAATTTCAGTGGGGGCATATCCTCGAGCATTTCTTATAATAGATGGTCGGCCGGAAATAATTATAGCTACGGAATCATCGACCGGTCGAGCAATAGGACGATTATGGACAAGAAAATAATCGGCGATAGGACTCAATCTTTGAATTGCATCATCATTGTTTATTATAATCGGTTCCTCTGAAGAATTTCCACTCGTACACACAATAGGATCGTTGAATTCATGCATCAATAAATGGTGCAGCGGAGTATATGGAAGCATAACACCCAAGCTATAATTATTTGGAGCGACATTTGGTGCTATCATATCGTAGTCGATATTCCTTTTTATAAGAACAATTGGAGCTGCTATTGTCTGCAAGAGCACAATTTCTTCATCTGAGGGTGTGCAAAGATCATCCAGCATAGCAATATCCGGGATCATCAAAGCAAATGGCTTTCTTGCCCGTCTTTTTCTCGTCCGTAAATCATTAACCGCCTGTTCATCCTTAGCATTAACCAGAAGTTGGAAACCGCCAAGTCCTTTTAAGGCCAGAATTTTACCGGCTCGTAATATTTCAATACTTTTTTCAATTGCATCATATTGTGAATTAATAGTATTACCATATTTATCCAATAATCTTAAATGCGGCCCGCATACAGGACAGGCAATCGGTTGAGCATGGAAACGTCTGTCGTTTGGATTTTCATATTCTTCAAGGCATTGGTCGCACATCTCAAATATTTTCATCGTTGTGTTTACGCGATCATAGGGGAGTGATTCGATAATACTGTATCGAGGACCACAATTAGTGCAGTTAGTAAAGGGATAATGATAGCGCCTGTTTTCGGGATCAAATATTTCATTGATACATTCCGGGCATGAAGCTATATCCGGAAGGATTGATGCGATACCAGTGTTGGTTCGAATGCTATTCCTGATATTGAAAGAACTAAAAACAGATGGTTTTATGTCTGTTACTATAAAGTTGTTAATTTTGGCAAGTTTGGGCTTATCTTTCTGTATAGATTTCAGAAAGTTATCTATCAGATTATCGTTGCCTGCAATTTCAATTAATACTCCCGCCGTTGTGTTTACGACATATCCGTTCAAGTTGTATTTTTTTGCCTGGCGAAATATGAACGGACGGAATCCAACTCCCTGTACTTTTCCTCTGATTTCAATTCTGATATTTCTTACTCTATCAGTGGTATGCAAAGTGACCCCATTTTATTCTTCCAACTCAACACTCTCTAATATAATATCCTGCGCGTGAGGATCTTTTATGTTTTTGGATGCAATAATATCCAATTTAGCATTTTCAGCCACTGTCCCTTTGACTGCTTCATAAAAATGTTCGCTAAAATGTGAAGATGATATATGCGATAAAGCTCCCAGTTTTATTACTGCTTTTATTATTTGAGCGTTATTGTTTTCATTGGAAATAGATTCCATTTTGCCGAGAATATCTTTTAACAACGATAGTTCATGCATGGTTAATTTCCCATCCGATTTTTAATTCTTCCACAATATTATTAATTAATTCTACAGCTGTTTCTTTAACAGCTGGGTTTATAGCATCTCCCGGTGAGAAGTTCTTCCCTTCTATGCCATAGATAGTAATCTTTTTCGGAAGCTGTCCCAGTGCTTTTCCGAGCTTAATCGTTCGAGGAATGCTGAACGAATGGGAAGAATAAGCCAGAAAGTAATCTTCGGGAATATTGTCTGATAAACCATCAAACTTATAAAGAAAGCCTGAATTTTCCGCAGAATTAACAGAATCTATCAGAATGGCGTGATTCCTATTCTCCCAGGAATCAAGCAGCGAGGTTCCATCACTGACCCCAACAATCACTTTCACATTATTTAAATTCTCTTTTTCCACTTGTCTTGCTACAAATAGCCCCACTCCATCATCGGAACGAAAATCATTCCCCAAGCCAACCACCAAAACACCGGGGGTGATATTCTTTTTAGGCATAATATTATTCCCGATTTATTTTTAGCTTGAGAAAATGGCAGGAGCATGAAATACAGGGATCATAATTTCTGATAGTCTGTTCACAATGCCAGGTAATATTTTTATCCGAAAGATGAAGATTTTTTTCGACAAATTTTTGTAAATCACTTTCGATTGATTTTTGATTTTGAGAAGTTGGCGGAATTATCCGCGCTTCTTTGATGATGCCATCATTATCTATTTTGTAGCGATGATATAAGATTCCTCTTGGGGCTTCGGTGCAACCATGACCAACGCCTTCTTTGGGAAGACACTCAACAAAAGGCTTT
>JBDRQG010000094.1:0-4296 GCA_043826475.1 bacterium | reverse complement strand
GAATGATACTACAACTGGAAATAACATGAAAAATGTCGATAAAACGAATATCAATGAATTGATGCTTGGATTCGAGCAAATCTGTAAGTCCAAAGGTTTACGGATAACCCATCAAAGATCAGAAATATTCTATGAGTTGGCGAAATATCCGGGGCATCCCACGGTTGAGAATGTTTTTAACCAGATTCGTAAACACCTGAAAACGATTTCTTTGGATACCGTCTATCGTACTATAGCGACATTTGAAGAATATAATTTGGTTAAACGAGTTCAAATGCTTGATAATTCGGCCAGATTTGATATAAATTTAAAAGTTCATCATCATTTGGTATGCACCCGATGTAAGAAGATAGAAGATTTTTATTGGCCTGATTTCGATCAAATGAAATTACCGCAGTCGATCTGCAATTGGGGTAAAATAGATCTGAAGAATGTTGTCATCAGTGGCTTGTGTTTTCGATGCAGTAAAAAGAAGAAGTAATCAAAATGATATGTGAAAAGAGTCATGTTATATCTGTTAATAAGAATAATTCTTATATAGGAATATATCATATAAAGGAGATGACTTATGTCTAAAAAGAAAAAACAATTAACCACCAGCGCCGGGATACCGGTCGGAGATAATCAAAATTCCATTACCGTCGGACCGCGCGGTCCCCTGCTGGTTCAGGATTGGCAGCTCTTCGAGAAGCATGCCCATTTTAATCGGGAACGAATCCCTGAACGAATCGTCCACGCCAAAGGTTCCGGCGCCTATGGCACCCTTACTATCACCCATGATATTTCAAAATACACCAAGGCCAAAGTTTTCATGAAAGGTAAGAAGACCGAATGTTTTATCCGTTTCTCAACCGTGGCCGGTGAACGCGGTGCTGCCGATGCAGAACGTGATGTCAGAGGCTTTGCCATGAAGTTTTATACCGAAGAAGGCAACTGGGATCTGGTCGGCAACAATACTCCGGTATTTTTTATCCGCGATGCTTACAAGTTTCCGGATTTTATCCATACCCAAAAACGTGATCCCAAAACCAATCTGAGAAGCAATACCTCGCAGTGGGATTTCTGGTCGCTATCACCGGAGAGTCTGCATCAGGTAACCATTCTTTTCTCCGACCGGGGGCTTCCGAAAAGCTATCGGCACATGAATGGCTACGGCAGCCATACTTATAGTTTTATCAATGCCAACAATGAAAGATTCTGGGTAAAATTCCATTTCAAAACAGCACAGGGAATTCAATGTATTACCGGTGAGGAATCAGCCAAGCTTATCGGTCAGGATCGAGAGAGTCATCAGCGTGATCTATTTAATGCCATTGAAAATAAGAAATTCCCAAGGTGGAATGTGAAAATTCAAATAATGACTGAAGAGCAGGCTCTCAAGACATCATATAATCCTTTTGATCTCACCAAGGTCTGGCCTCACAGTGAATTTCCGCTGATTGATGTAGGTGTAATGGAATTGAATCGTAACCCGGAAAATTATTTTGCTGAAGTCGAACAGGCGGCTTTCTCACCGGCCAATGTGGTTCCCGGTATCGGCCATAGCCCCGATAAGATGCTTCAGTTCCGCATCGTATCATACGCTGATGCTCATCGCTATCGTCTTGGCGTGAATTATGAAAGCCTTCCGGTGAACAAACCGCGTGTGGAAGCTAATACCTATTATCGCGACGGTTATATGCGGTTTGACAGTAACGAGGGCGGAGCGGTCAATTATGAACCGAACAATTTTGATGGTCCGGTTGAGGATCACATGTATATGGAACCGCCGCTTAAAATCGATGGCGATGCTGACCGTTATGATCATCATGAAGGAAATGATGATTATACCCAGGCGGGAAATTTGTATCGCTTGATGCCTGCCGATGAAAAGAAACGGCTGCATAAGGCGATAGCCGGCGCAATGGAAGGTGTCCCGAAAAATATCATCGAACGCCAGTTGAAACATTTCGAGAAAGCCGACCCAGCCTATGCCAAAGGGGTCAAAAAAGAACTTGGTATGTAACCATTAGATAGTAAGAATTTTTTAATGTTTGAATAATCATATAATCGGCAGATTTCACAGTTCTGCCGATTTTTTTAATAGAAAGTATCTGTGTCATTCCCAGCTTGAGGGTGTGTTGAAAAACCTCATGTTTTTAAGTGGTATGATACATTTTTTCTTAATGGACTAAATTCAGAGATTTTAAACCAAAGTCGTTCAACAATAGTCAAAACTACCCTCATCACAGATTTAACAGAGATTTTTAGTGCATATAAAGTATATAAAACAGCTATCAGCCGTTTGAAGTTAAGATAGGTAGAGTTACAGGATTGCCTTAAGTCGAAAATGACAACAATTGTCATATGTTCAATTATTAATAGGGAGACTTCTACAATCTTGCTTTTACTTCCAAGTATAACAGGGTTCTTTCCCTAAGAAGATTTCACTGTTGATATAAAATTAGAAATTTTAAGTTCAAATAGGGCACTATACAACCCATATTTTACTTGCCTTTTTTCCCGATTATAGCATAATTCCACCAGTATCATGAAAGAAGAAGTTGCCAATAATATAGCTCAACTTTACGGTCAGATTGCTGAAGCTTGCGAGGAATTTGATCGCGATGCTGATGATATTACTATCGTAGCCGTTACCAAAAGACAACCAATCCATTTTATTCAGATGGCTGTTGCCGCCGGGCTGCACAATATAGGTGAAAGCAGGGTTCAGGAGGCTGATGAGAAGATTACAGCCTTAGGTCAGATAGCACGGTTTCATATGGTCGGGCATCTTCAGAGCAACAAAGTAAAAAGAGCGGTGCAGTTATTTGATGTCATTCAATCAGTTGACAGCCTGAGCTTAGCTGAAGAAATCAATCGGCAGGCTGGCGAAGCTGAGTTTGATATTGAATGTTTAATCGAAGTGAATACATCCTGTGAGTCACAGAAATTCGGTGTTGCCCCTGATGATTCTCTTGAATTGATCAAAAAAGTTCATTCGATGTCCCATATTACTCTGGCCGGTCTTATGACAATAGCTCCCTATACTGATGATGAAGAGGCTGTCAGGAAAGCTTTTACAATTTGTCGTGAACTGTTTAAGCGTGGGGAGGATATTGTCGGTGATAATTTTGATACTCTTTCAATGGGTATGACCGATGATTTTCGCCTGGCCATAGCCGAAGGCTCGACCATGGTCCGGATAGGGACAGCATTATTTGGAGCTCGCCCTGAAAATTAGGTGGCACAGCCGCTTTTATTTTATTCCCCTAACTTGTTGTTATTCTTAAACTAAGATACTTCTCCAAGTTTAAACTAATTATTGTTCCGCCCTTAATATTTTTTCAAAAGTCCCGATAAAAGAATAAGAAAGTACAATTGTAACCTTTAGAAAAAGCGAGATATGTATGGACCTGTCTCCCAATGATATTCGTAATTATGAGTTCAATACCCAAATGCGTGGCTTTGATAAGGAAGAAGTGGAAAGTTTTCTGGAGCAGGTGGCAACCACTCTTGAGGATTTGAAGCAGGATCTTCTGAAAAAAACGTTTGAATTTGACTCTTTACAGAAAAGGTATAATGAGCTTAAGGAATGTGAAGATACCATAAAAAGCGCTGCTATCGATGCCCGCCGCAATGCTGACCAGACAATTAAAGGGGCCAAAGAGGAAGCAGCAGCACTTATCTCCGATGCTCAAACGAAAGCTGAAAATCTGATTCATGATAAAGCGCATGAATTCAAGAAGATTGAGGCTCAGATTTCTAACCTTGAAGAAACCAAAATATCTTATGTAACTGAATTGAAAACCTTGATAGAATCACATCTTATGCTGGTTGAAGAAGTGGCCAATGCTGAGTTTGAGCTGCCTGAAGTTGCTATCGCTGATTTTGAGGTTACAGAATCAACTGATATCACCGTTGAGAAAAGAGAAACTATTGCTAATACACTGAGTCAGGATGATTCTGAGCCAAACACAATTGATGATAATGTTGGTTCAGAACAGGGAAAGACTGAAAACGATAATGTTGATCCTGAACTCGAAAATGCCTTGAAAAATTATCAACACAAATTGGAAAATGATAGCAAGACAACGGCCCAAAACAATCAGCCCATGTTTGGACCGGAGCGGGTCGTCGAAACCTCTTCCAGAGCGGATGATATTCCCGAAGGATTTATTGCCGGTAATCAGGATGGAGTAGGTAACGCAAATGATACAGCCAGAATAAATGATTATTCGAAGAAGAGCTCGCAAAAAAATAATATGAGTGATACCGGTCCCCTGAAACCGGAAGAATTGGCAGAAGAACTTGACA
>JBDRQG010000093.1:0-5110 GCA_043826475.1 bacterium | reverse complement strand
GGGGGCTTTCAGAGCGGCAAACATCCAGAATGATGAATAACCAATGGCTCCCAATCCAAGAGCCAAAGCAGTGATTGTTTTTATCTTACGATTATATTCGAGAAATGATAAGAGAAGAATCAAGACCAAAGCTGTTGTCCCTATGCCGTTGGCGTGAAGATGTGCCCGCTTAAAATATGTCCATGATTTGCTGAGAACACTTTTCATCTGATTGACATCAGAATTATAGATCGTTTCATAAACCGAATCGGCTCTTTCCTGCAGATAGTTTTCAATATTATCTTCAAAAGCGCCAAAAATCCCCCCAAGAGAAAATCCATAGAGGATTGTAATAATTGCTAATAATAGTCCATATCTTAGTGGTTTTATTTTTTCCAGGTGTGACATAAAATTATTCCTTTATGAAAATTTACTAATCCTGTTATTTATCTATTCTAATTTTATGGTTTAGAAAGATCCACAAAAATTATATTATTTTTCTGATTGGATATATATCGAAAATTGGATAAAATATTTAAAAACAATAACCAAAAAAGCAGAAATTTTGACCTATTGGTCGAGGATTAAAAGTATATTATTAAGAAGTCAGGGATCTCTATCTATTTTATTCCTGATTAGCAATCAGGTGGAGCATCACCACCCTTGAAAACATAATTAACCAGAAATACCAAATCGTTCACCAAAATATCACTATCCACAACTATATCACCTTCTTCAAAGCAAGGTAGAGCCTGTCCGTCTTTAAATAGATAGTTAACCAAATATACAAGATCGGCAACATTCGGACCCTCGCCGTCATGGTCAGTATCACCACGCATAACACAGCAGTTTTCACAACCAACAGCTAAGGCTCCTATCATGGTTCCGCAGGAATTATTTGCCGGAGCGCAGGAGGAAGATGCACTTATTCTATAATCTCCGTTTGACGCATCGCAGAAAAGCGGATCAAGAGAGAGAGTACCATAAATATCACCGGGGTAAAAAATATACGGGAAAGAGAAATTACCATCCGGATTACCATAAGAATTGTTACATAGAAAATCATAATCATAGTATTCCGGTTCAAAATCAATGACAATCCCCCTTTGAGTATTATTAGAAGAGATATTGTAATTAATTTCCGTATTATCATCACCTGTAATAAACAGTGAAGGAGTGTTTTCATTTTTAGGGAAATCCATCCAGATGAATAATCCGTTTCTATTCTCAACAAAGGTATTGTTATTTATGTGGACATTTTTAAATTGCATGTTCTGAATGATTTCTAATCCGGAATAGGTATTGTTATGAAATAATGAATTGTATACTTCTGTTAAGATTGAGGCACTAGTATAAATATAAGCTCCGGTGTATCCGTTATGTGAAAATTCCGAATGGTTAACATATGCAGATGAAAACGATTGGACATATAATCCACAACGGTAATTGTTAGTTAGTTTGCAATTCTCTACTATGATACGGCTTGGATATGAATAACAAAAAATACCATTACAGGTATTATTTGAAATATTACAATTACGGATTGTTGGTGATGTCATATGACAATAAATTGCAGCCTTATACCATCCTGCAGTATCATAAGCATTTTGAATAGTAAATCCATCAATTATAGTTGTAGAGTCCTGGTTGTTGAGCAGGTTTATGGCATTATGGGGATCCAAAGAAGTACCCCCGCAGTCAATCGTAGTAACATCAGGACCGTTTTCAGACATTAAAACCAGATTTTTGTCACCAAAATTCAGATCACGATTCCCAGTACCGGTATAGGTATCATCAGCGACAAGAATTGTATCAGAATCCAAAGCAGCATCAATGCCAGCTTGAATAGTGAGTTGGTCAGTGGGCACATGGATAATTGCGGCATTGGCAGAAAAGACAAAGATTGTCAATATTAGTATAAAATATTTGATTTGCATATTTACTCCTGATATGTAATTGGTTTATAATTAATATAATATATCAAAGTCTGATTTGTCAATTATTTTAATTGAGTAAGACTTTTGGCAATAAAAAAGCAGGCCGGGGAGGCCTGCTTATGTGGTGTGAAAAGTGCTGCTGATTATATCTGAAATAGATATTGTAATTTTACAAAGAACTGCCGCTGGTTCAGATCAAAATCACGTTTAACATAATAATTAATCGGTGAATAATCAATCAACTGATTCCGATAACTGCTTGTTGATCCGAGATAAAAGAGGGTGTATGGATTTAATCTAAATGTAATCAACGGATCAACATTTAGTGATTTGCTTTCATAAAGACCATATTCGTTTTCACCTAGTGGCTCAAGGAATTTGGAATGTACATATTGAGCAATCAGACGCAAAGAGAGTTTCTTGTTAAATTGCAGGCTGATTTTGGTTCTTGAAATAAATTGACGATACCATTCAACATCAAGTTCCTTGTCATCACCTTTAACAAAAACAAAATCAGGTTCAATGAAAAGACGATCAATTGGTTTTAAATTAAGGCCGCCTTCGAAATATAACTGATCTGCTTTGCGGTTAGGAGTACGGGCTATATCCTCACCTATATCAATACTGAAATAAGATCCTATCATATCGTTGAACTGGTTATTCATATTAATGCTGTATGATTTCATGTTATTATGCTCGACATTATCGAAAACCTCAGAAGAAATTTCAGCCTGAAAATTTATACCTGTTTGGGCAAATCTAAGTTGTGTATAATATCCTAAATTGATGTTCTCAATTTCCTTCCTGCCATTAGTATAATCCCAGCGGGTTAACATGTTAAATGATGGGGCCATTCTCGTAAATAATCCTTCTGTAAAATAAAAATTATATTGAGAGTAAGTAGATGCTGTCCGATGATTATTAACCGGATCAAATCCAGTTTGGGTGCGATAGGTTGGCTCAATATAGTTATATTGGATTTGAGAATATAAATTGCGGCTATTATAATGAAGGGTTGTAATTACAGCATTACCTGAAAAACTCTCCCCATCAAAGGCGGTCGATTTGGAATTAACATCAAAAGAATCGGTAGGTGATACCCAGGGATTGTCATCTATTAATGCATATGTCAACGATGAATCGGCATCTGTTTGTTCTTTAGTATGCGTATAAATCCCTTGAATACTATAGCCAAATTTACTGCTAAGGGCAAGATCGGCATCAAAACTGAGAACAGTATTGGAGCCATCATCTTTATAACGGCGGTCATTTATCAGAAATCCTACCCGAGAATTCCGACCAATTGACTGTGAACCTCTAAAAATATTAATATAGCTTTTACCAGTATTGACTTCAGCACTCCGTTCATCGAAAGGCATAATATAATACGAAGTTTCATCTATAGCTGAAAGAATTCCAAACCGGAATTTTCCCGGACGACCGGTGACTTTGACAGCAATCTCCGGATCATTTATCATTCGGGAATAAATAGAATTAAACATCGTTCTGAAAATGTCGCCACCTTCCTGAAAGAAAGGACGTCTTTCGGGATAAAACAAAGCAAAAGTGCTGTTGACATCGATTTGACGGGCATCAGCTTCAATTTGAGAATAATCAGGATTGTATGCAGCTTCCACGGTAATATCAGAACCAAGGGTATATTTACCTCCGATGGACATTTCGCCATCAGGGTCTGCATTATTGAAACTATTACCTGTTTCAGCAAATTCTCTAACTCCAATTTGGTTGGCAATAGCGGAAGAGATCAGTTCAATCCCTTTTCCCGGATATACATTTTTGATACCGTCAACCGCACCCCATTGGCAAGGCCAGCAGCTTTCATTCAGGTTATTGGCACACCAGGAATATTGTCGATATGATTCTCTGGGATGTGTTCGCCAAAAATCCATTTTCCAATTTTGTATCTCCATGTTAGGAAATCGAAGTGAAGAAAACGGTATCGCTATTTCAGCCTGATAACCCTCTGAAGTAATTGTTGCATCTGAATACCAGATCAAGTCAAACCCAGCATCTTCACCCTGAACTGTGCTCCACAGCAAATCTTTCTGGATTCCATATGGATTGACAAAAAACTCATAAGCCCAATCTGCATTACCATATGTATCCAGTAATATCACTACTTTATCATCAATTCCAAATTGATCCCGCTGGCACATGGTCGCCCGGATTGTTGATGGGTCATCATAACATTTAAAAGCGACATAGAGGTTACCATCATCATAAGTAATCATAACTTCGGTGTTAACCAGTGGAGCAGTGTTTTCCCCTGGACTGCGTTCTATGAAATTTTTAATCACTGCAGCATTTTTCCAGCCGGGATCATTGAGGTTGCCGTCAATATCTATTTTCCCGGTCGTCTTTGTAATATTTAGATGGGGATTAAAAACTGTTTCTGATGTAAATTCACCCGCCCATGCAGACTGTGACAGCAAGAGAATGATTGCTGTCATTATGATTTTATTTTTGGGAAGATATTTAAAAATCAGCATTTATCAGACTCCTTCAAATAGACCTCTAACCGGACCCCGTAAGAGGCAAATTTCCTCGTTTATTAACTTAACAGTTAACTTGTATTACTCTAGAGCCTAACAAATACAAATTACAATTATCTATACGTAACTACTTACAAAAGTTTCATAGGAAGAGTAAAAACTTATAATATTATTAAGCCATGTATTTGAAACTTTTTAAGGTATGTCCGATATAAGTAATATGCCTTTTACAACATCTCATCCGGCTATAGTTCTTCCACTAAAAAAGCTTTGGCCGCAATATTTTTCATTGACCGGATTAATGTCCGGAGCGATGGCTCCTGATCTACTCTATTTTTTGATTGCAACTACCGCCCCGAGAGGAATCAGCCACTCGTGGTCTGGGCTCTTTGTCTTTTGTCTTCCGGCCGGGATTTTATTTTCTTTTGCTTTTCACTGGTTATTCAAAAAAGAATTCATTCTATCTTTACCTTGTAATCTGGATAGGTATTTATCTGGATTGGCAATCTCCAAATTCAATCCACAAGACATAAGGGAGTGGGTTATTTTTATTATCTCAGTCATCATTGGAATCTTGAGTCATTTTTTCTGGGATGCAATTACTCATGCCCAGGGTGAAGTTGCTCAGTTGTTGCCATTACTAAATAATACTGTTGATATTTTTGGAAAAGAGATACAAAT
>JBDRQG010000092.1:0-4024 GCA_043826475.1 bacterium | reverse complement strand
GCCCAGGTTCCGGGAGCGGTAGCTGCTAATCTTGATATTCCCCAGGCGATGTTTGTAAAAAAAGTGGAATCAGTCGAAAACGGAATAGCTGTTGTGCATCGGACCACCGAAGAGGGCTATGACGTTGTTGAGCTTAAATGTCCGGCGGTTATCTCGGTAGTAAAAGAAATCAACGAACCCCGTCTTCCATCACTAAAAGGGAAAATGGCTGCCAAGAAAAAAGAGATTACCAAATGGTCGGCCGCCGATCTTGGTTTGGATGGAAATGGTATCGGCAGCAACTCAGCGACTAAATCTGTAAAAGTAACCCCCCCACCACCGCGCCCCAAGGGAGAAATTATTGTAGGAGAGACACCTGAAGAAGTAGCCGACAAGCTGTTTAAGAAACTTCGTGATAATCAGGTAATATAAGGAATAAAAAAATTATATGATCATACGCAAATTGTCTGACTGCTCCGAGATCATAGCTGCCGATAAATCACGCTTAAGGGAACTTCTGCACCCGGAAAGGGACTATCGCTTTCCGGGAAGATATTCTCTGGCTCATTCAACAATTCCTCCCAATCAAAAATCATTGATGCATCGCCTTAACTCGGATGAAGTCTATTTTATCATTTTGGGTAAAGGGATAGTCCATATTGATAATGAAAGTGTTGAAGTTGGTGCAAACGACACTATAGAAATTCCAGCCAACTCCCAGCAATGGATAGAAAATATTACAGATAAGGACCTTGTTTTTCTTTGTATAGTAGATCCAGCCTGGAGACTGGAAGATGAAAAAGTATTGGAATAGTTATTTATTCTTCCTTCTGCGATCTAAATAGCTGCTGTCAGGCTTTAGATAATTATTCAGATAGGGTTCATAATCTACAATAAACATTTCAATACCTTTATCAAGATCAGTTTGAAATGTTGATTCATCGCCATGATAAACTATGTAGCGCGATAGCATATCATAATCTTTTAGCCATTGGATAAATTCATCGTTAATTGTTGCCTGACGTGATGCGATCATATCCGGTTTGAATTTTTTAGGGAACAGATTATACAGCCAGGGGTGTTCGGTATCTATTCCTTCCATCACGGTGATTATTTCTGGATTGGTATATTCCAGATAAGAAATAAACAAGACATGGGCGCTGGCTACCATACAAGTCTGCTGAAGGTTATGTTCCTTGATGAAATTTGAAATATCTCTGGCCAGATCAAAAACTGAGTCATGCCCGTAGCGTTTCATGTCGAAGTAGAAAATCAATTTGAACTTATAAGGTTCCACTATGGAAGAAAGAGAACAGATCTGATCAATCAAACTGTCGCTTGAGCTAAGATAAATGGGATTGTTTTTTATATATACTTCTTTGGCACTGACTTCAGAACTATCTTCAAGTTTGATTAGTTTATCGTGGCATAAGAAAAAGAGAGAATCAGTGGAAAATTGTATATCCGTCTCAAGTCCGGGGAATTTTTTTTCAATCGCCTGTTCTACAGCAGTTTTTGAATTCTCCTTATGAAATCCAGGGACTCCCCGGTGGGCAAACAACAATGGCCGATTGAGTGAAGTAATTACCGAAGGCATTTCATCTTTTGATCCAAAACCGCCACCAAGCACTACAAGAATCAACACTGCTACCACAAAAAGTATTATTACTGATGTTACAATTATTTTTATAGTTCTTTTCACAAGCAATATCTAATCAACATGAGAGGTAAGAACAAGAAGAAAAACATCATAGGCCTTATCATTAATAGCCCAACTTTTCGGAATTGTTATGTTTGCTTAGATTCAAATCATCGCATTGTTCCACACCGAGCCTAAAAAGAATCTGATCTGATTTTATCAGATCTATGTATTTTCGAATTAATTCTCTCGCATTTTATGCAATTTTAGCCTATTCAAGACAGTGATAATTATGCAGTTATCATAAATATTATCTTATTATAAATTGATCCATTAAGGGGTGGGTTTATTTATCTTAGACGGCTGGCAGTGTATGAAAATACTTGACAAAACTATCCTCATAAGATAAATTTAAATTGAAACCGTCACAATCGTTATGTAATTAAATATTAACGGCACTATTGTCCTCGAAATATGCTGTTATAAGTTCATAATGGTCTTTGCTTTCTTTAGTGGTGTTATTTTGAAACCAATTCTAAGCACATTATTTGTTAATTCTTCCATTTTTATTATAGAAAACAATTACACTTTAATAAATAATTCATGGAGGGTTCAATTATGAAGCTCAGGATTGTGTTTTTTAGCTTATTCTTATTGCTTTTTACAGCAATGGGAGTACAAGCACAGGATCCGGATCCAGGGATTCCTGATACTGTTGATCTTGTGGTTTCGGTCTGTCCGGTACATAGCACCGGTCAGTTACACGTTCAGATGGATTTATATGTCTTTAATGATAATACCAACCTCGGAAGTTCATTCGGTTTTTCGTGGGATAATTCTAATCTACAAATGGATTCAGCCAAAGCTTCTTCTTTATCAGATGCCGGATATGATGTTGGACCTTACTTTTATGAAAATAATAATATTGCCACAACCAATGCCAATCAAAGATTCCTATTTGGTGGCTTGACATTCGGGGACGGTATTATTGGAGATGCCAGCGGACGAAGACTTTGGGCGAGTTACTATTTCACCCTATCAGCTTGGGATGCTAGTGACTTGATTATTGTTGATACGTTATCTTTTAGTTCAAGTTCGACATGGCAATTTACTGGCTCTGACGCAGGTGGAGGAAATTATACTTATTATCCTCAGTATGGCGGAATTCTATATATAGGCGACAACTGCCAGTTCTGTATTGATATTGATAATGATGGGTATGGCGATCCGAATATCCCCGGACAGGCATGTAGCCCTGATAACTGTGTTGATATCAATAATCCTACACAGCAAAATTCCGATGGTGACTCGTTCGGTAACGCTTGCGACAACTGCCCGACTGTCACTAATCCCGGCCAAGAGGATGGCGATGGTGATGAAACCGGTGATTTATGTGATAACTGTTCAATCATAAGCAACCCCGGACAGGAAAATGCCGATGGTGATAACTTCGGAGATGTTTGTGATAACTGTCCTGATGATGCCAACAATAATCAGTCAGATGTGGATAATGATACCTATGGCGATGTTTGTGACAACTGTCCCGCTAATAACAATCCGGGACAGGAAGATATCGATTCTGATAATGTCGGTGATATATGCGATAATTGCCCGGATGATGCCAATACCAACCAACAGAATTCTGATGGTGACAGCTATGGCAATGTTTGTGATAACTGTCCTACAATCACCAATCCCGGTCAGGAAGATGCTGATCTTGACGAAGTTGGTGATGTTTGTGATAACTGCCCGGATGATGCCAATACCAATCAGCAGAATTCCGATGGTGACACCTATGGCAATGTTTGTGATAACTGCCCGACAGTAACCAATCAATCTCAGGCAGATGGTGATTTGGATACTTATGGTGATGCTTGTGATAACTGTCCGGCTGATGCCAATCCGGGACAGGAAGATGTGGATTCTGATAATGTTGGTGATATATGCGATAATTGTCCTGATAACGCTAATAATAACCAACAGAACAGTGACAGTGATGAGTTTGGCGATGTCTGCGATAACTGCCCCCTGATTACAAACCCAGGACAGGAAGATGTCGATTCCGATAATGTTGGTGATGTTTGTGATAACTGTCCCAATGACGCTAATACTAATCAGACTGATCTGGACAACGATACCTATGGCGATGTATGCGACAACTGTCCGGAAGATGCCAATACAGATCAGAGTGATGTTGATAATGATACAGTCGGTGATGTTTGTGATAACTGCCCCGATAATGCCAATACCGATCAGGCTGATTCTGATAATGATGGTATTGGTGATATTTGCGATAGTTGTCCGAACGATCCTGAGAATGATATCGATGCCGATGGTTTCTGTGCTGATGTTGATAACTGCCCGACAATTTATAATCCGGGCCAGGAAGATGTCGATGAGGACGGT
>JBDRQG010000091.1:0-11724 GCA_043826475.1 bacterium | reverse complement strand
ATGCCTGTTAATTTGGACGGATCGGCTGTCAGGGATATCTCGGAAAAGACGGCGGACATGGAGACTAAGAAGGCATACAGATGTCCGTGAGAACTTGGGATAACTTTTTTGCTCAGGGCATATTCGAAAAGATCCTTTTCCTTGCCAGCAATGAATTGGTAATAGACGGCTTCCGAGGGAATATACAAAAGAACAAAATCGGTTGTGTTCAGATCCGGGCGAAGATATTTTTTATTTATAGTATCGATCTGCTTTTTAATAGCGGTGTTGAAGTCTTTATGATTTTGAGGGTTATTTTCTTTTACTAATCGCTGATATGATTCGAGAGGAAATTTTGAATCAATCGGCAGGATTTTCTTTCCCATTCTGATAATTACATCCACCCGGCTGCCATCGGGGAATTGATACTGGGTGGTAAACATACTGTCGGGCAGAATATCATTTAACAAATTTTCAAGAAGCATCTCCCCTAAAATACCCCTTACTTTCGGAGGTTTCAGCAATTCCGAAAGGCTTTGAATATTCTGTCCTATTTTTTCCAGCGACTGTGTTTGCTGCTCCAATTGCCCCAGTTTCTGCTCTATCTCACCGAATACTTTCAAACGATTGTCTATTGAATTGCTCCCCTCGGCTAAACGGTCATTCACCAGCCGCCCGGTAGTATCAAGTGATTCCCGAAGAGAGATGAGGCCTTCCATCTGCTTGCTGATCAATTCGGCTTTAATTGATTCAATGCTTCTTAGTAATTGATCTTCGCCAGCCGGACGTTTCTGGCGTTTTAACATTAAAATCAGAAGGATAACCGCAGTTATTAATAGAACAACAACAATTGAAATTAGAACAACCTGAAGTAGCGGCATATTTCCCTATACTATTATTTTATATATAACTTATTTTCTTCAGGTGAAGGGATAATATTCCCTGTGAGCCTTTTATTAAATTTTAAAGATACGGTATTATTATCAGCGGTTTGATATTCATCGGATGGAGTCAAACCGTAGATATATTTACCCAGCAATTGATTTGTTGCGTAATCGTATAGACCGGCCTCATTCTTATCAAAAACAACACCAAAACGAAAACCATCCATCGTTAAATTGCTGCCTTGCTGTTCTTCAAACAAGACAGATTTGGCATCGATCAAAGCATCATCCCGACCAAAGAGAAATGTTCCATCGGGGATAGAGTCACTTAATCCCGTTATTCTAAAGGAGAGCCAGTCATCTTTTTCAGTCACTTTGATCTGATTATTTTCAAAAACCACTTTCTCCTTTTTATCGATTCCGGGTTTAAAAGGATTATTAATATTTCCGATCTTGTTGACATAATTTCCAAATTCCTCTCGAATCAACATCCAATCAGCCTTGCCAAGAGCTTCGGTAAAGATCTTTTCTACATCACTATGATTCATAGAAAAGAGGCTGTCATAATTTCCCGAAAGCTTACGATAGAGATCCAAATATTTTTCAATACCAATTTGATCGATAACATATGCAGAGAACATCCCGGCAATAGGATAGGCCATATCAGCGGTGGCATGTTTTTCGAACAGTTCCATAGTTGTGATAGAATCAAGTTCAATAAATTTCTGATCATAAAGAAAGCTGCCCAGATAATTAAGAGCATCTACTGATTTCCCCCAGCGTCCTCCTAAATAGACAGCAAAACCTTCTCTCAAAATAGGCTGAGTATATAACGGTAGATTTCGCAGACGGATATTAATCAGTAGATGAGAAATCTCATGGAAATGGGGAAAAAAGGAACTGATAACATCATTGGTAGGCAGATCTAAAAATCCCTTTACCTTAAAGCCTGAGATATCCTCGACGGTATTGTCATCGAGGCAGTAATAATATTCTATTTTCTTTTCTTCGATCATAGCCAGATCAGCTTTGGACAGGGCAAGTGTTTTGGCGGTAGTTTCAATAAATTTATCGGCCTCGGAGAGAATGACCGGATTAAGGTAAGCTTCTCGATCAGGATGATAATGAAGCCTGAAATATTTGGTCTCCATAACCGGCCAGTCTTTGGTATAGTACTCCTGGGGATAGGTCAGCCAATAATATTCACCATCAAAATAAGCATAATAAAAATGAGTAATTTGTTGGCCCTGAACTAAGGCAGAATATTCCATCGAGAAATAATTACCACCATCCAGAACCTTAACCTGGCGAGCCGGTTTAAAAAGGAAATCACGCATAACCGGCAGATTCCTGACTACCGGTGAGGAGCAATCCAATTTCAGAGGAATATCATTATAGTTTATTCCGAATCTTGAGGATCTTTCAATTATCGGATCAGTCCATAGCCCTTTGGCAGTTTCCAGATTCCCGGATACCAGCAGATCAAAATAATAGGCTAGTGTTTCAGTAGCTTCATTTGGGCTTGACTGGGTATAGCCGCTGTTAATAAAAATAAAATTAAATAAGATTAAACAAATGATAGCTGTTTTAACCAAACCGGTACTCAATTTCATTAATATCTCCTTACTCATTTTTCCAAATAGTGAATATATAATAATTATACCCGATTTGTCCAGTCTGATCCCAAAAAAAAGCCCCCAATATTGGGGGCTTTTCATCATATATTCTCAATTAGAACGTAAAGCCTAATGAAAATCTCTGGGTGCTCTCAAGGCGTCCAAAATCCTGCCAGGCGTAATCAATAAACATTCTGGTGGTACTGGTTACTGAAGTCTTCAAACCGCCACCCATGCTGAAAGTTTCCTCTTCGTAATTCAGTTTATACCCCCCCCGAAGGAAGAATTTCTCTGAATAGCCGAATTCAGCCCCGATAGATCCCTGTTGGAGGTTATCATTGGGGTGTTTGAGTTCGCTGGAAAGAGTTAGCATCGATTTCGGACCCATGTTAATATCATAGGCCATTCCAACTCTAAAAACCATGGGCAAATTGTACGGCGAAGTTTTCAACTCAGCTCCGACTGCATCATTAGACCCTTGACCTGAAAGGCCGTCATAACCGACATCCAGATCAGAGCCGCTGAACTTCATCTCTGAACCTAAATTACTGATAGCCATACCCAGTCGTAAAGATCTATAACCGGTATAAAGCATGGTTCCAAAATCAAGTCCAAAACCACTGGCGTTGGAATTATGAATACGTTCACCGACATATTTAATCGTTCCCCCGAAAGAGAAGCGATTAGTAAGCTGACGGGCGTATGAAATACCTACGGCAAAAGATGTCGAGGTATAATAATCACCGGTTCCATCCTGCTGCTCAAAGGTGGTAATCTCCTGGTCACCCATAGAGAGAACTGTTGCCGACAGGGCAAAAGTACCCACATCCTCAAAATATTTGCCAAAGGCAAAATAGTTAAGGCTGATATCCAGAGCATAATCCACGTTGGTAAAGCCGATAGCGGTATTTTCAATTTCCGCCAATCCAGCCGGGTTCCAATAGGCAGCGTAAATGTCATCGACCATAGCAACAGCGGCATTCCCCATAGCTTCGTACCTGGGGCCAACTCCTATTTTTAGGAACTGGGCGCCGGCTGAACCTACCTTGGCAAATTCGGCATGGACACTGCCGACCACCAGAAGCAGGAGCATTGTAAGAGCTGTTAGTTTTTTCATATTCTCTCACCTCCCTTATTTGATGATGGCAAAGCGACCAAGGTGTTCACCGTAGGTCGATTCCACATGATATAAGTAAGTACCAGCGGCTACCTGTTGTCTGTTCTTCGATAACAGATTCCACCTTGCGGCTCCGGTTCCACTGGTATGGTTTATTGTTTGCACCAGATCTCCGGCTAAAGTATATATTCTTATAGTACATTCATCCGGCACGTGCTGGAACTCAATTACTGATTCACCCTCTGATGTTTCTACCATAGGATTATATTGAGCAAAGTACGGATTCGGCACTACTTTGATATTCTTTAAGCCATCGGTGGCGGCGGCCATATTTATTCCATCGGCTTTGAACGTAAACTCGTCATCGGGACCATTTAAAGGAGCTCCTTCTAAAGTGAAGACATCTCCTTCGACCGGATCCGGTAGAGTGTAATCAAATCCGAACATCCATCCATAATAGTAAGGGAAGGCAAACTCAGTTACAGACTGAGTATTATCATATGGATAATCAACTATCGTCAAAAGGTCATAACTATCCCAGACGAAGTTCTCATCGAAATCATACACTGCCAATGAAACCTGTTCATTAGTAGTTGTATTCCAGACTTCAAAAGGAACCATTATGGGGTTATCTTCACCGTAGAAACCATCGAGTACCCAGGTAGCTCTGGTAGAATCAGCTGTATATCTGATTTCATAATTATTACGATACTGAGCATACCCGAAAGCATCTTCGGGATCCCCTGTCAAATTCGGCAGGGTGGGACCATAGAAGACATCCATATAGAAGGTAGTATCTGATCCACCAAATGATGTCTGACCGTTACTGGACGGCAAAAGGTCGCCGTCATTAACAACAACCCTCAATCCCTGGGAGACTTCATACTCGCCTTGATCTTCAAGGTTGGTCTGAGTCTGATTAGCCAGAATAGTGTCTCCGGTTGTGACATTTATCAGATGCCAGTAAGTTTTGGCGGGGGTATCTTCAAAAACCACCTTATAATCTGCTCCCTGTAATTCATCGGTGTCAAAAATTACCGGAATTACTTCACCTTCAGACTGTTCATCATTGCCATTATAGACATGAGTCACAGTACCGGCAGCATCATAAGAACCCGCTGGATCAGGTGTTGGCATAACCTTGATAATATTTTTGGCTTCACCGGCAATACCAAAACCAGACTGGAGCGGATCAATACCTACGGCAGTGTCTCCCCCATCGAAAGCCGCCAAACAATACCAGTATTCTACCCCATTATAAAGACCGGTGTCAATAAATGAGTGTGGAATAGGATCACCGGGAGAATTTATAGTATATTGAGCAACCGGACCATAGTCGATAGTCATACAATTGTTACCGGTCTGGTAATCTATAATACCCCAGGTTTTACCCTGGTTTTCACTACGATACAATTTATAACCAACAAAATCACTTTCACCAGACATAGGATCTAAACTTACTTCTGCCGTATCATTCCAGCTTAAGTATGCTTTCCGATTACCATGCCTCGCTTTGAGAGTCGGGGTTGTCGGCGGTTCCGGTCCAACAAAATTATTGTCATACAAATTCTGAGCTAACTGGGCATTATTTATAAAATCAGCTTCGTCAGCACCAGCAATAATGGCATACACTACTCTAACCGTTTTACCGGCGGTCAAATCAATACCGTTGGTACACTGGATATAATACTGGTCAGTTGGTGGTAATGATTCATCAAACTGATTTGATGCAATCATTTCTAACCTGCCCGGATCTTCGTCCGGAAGGAAATCCCACGAACCAGTACGAAAAGCAGTCATACCGATATTGTCTGGTGTTTCCAGCAGTTTTGTTCCACAGATACCGGTCCGGACCAATGGTCCCCAACCCGGATCTGTCCCTACTACATCGTAAGTCCAGGCCAGATTTTCGAGAGAATCAAATGCAACCATATCTTCCAGACGGCCGTTTCCGCCCTGGCCGTCTTCACCACCCACGTCGATATCAATGTACAATCCAAAAGCAAAATTAGAATAATCGACATCAGAGGTATTTGTGATATCCAGAACAACAAACATGAAATCTTCATTATAACAGTAGTTCCAGGAATACATAGTATGGGCTATTTCCAAACCCATTAAAGGAGTGCCACCGGCAATATCGCCAAAACGATAATGAGAATCCTGCTGGGAAGTCGGTCCACCTGGTGCATAGCTGGTGGAAAGACTGTTGAATACTTCATTGTAATCCCACATTGATTCTTCGGCATTCCAGATTCTCCAACCATAAGCTGGATAACCGCGTCCAAGTCCAATTGTATCGGAGAGATCATAGTTGTAATAACGCGATTCATCCGTAGAAAGAAGAATCTTATAAGGATTGTCTGCAAAATCTTCATTTGGAATCGCTTCAAAATCGTCGGCTGAATTGGCTAACAGTGAATCTCCGGCAGGAGTTACCGCACCCATCCAGTACTTGATTTCAGCTATATATGAATGACCAGAGTTGCGCGGCCATTCACCAGAAGGATACCCGTAAGCTGAATAGCCTCCTATATAACCCCAGTTATCAACTGTGGTTACTATATTACTCACGTTATGAGTAATCATATCAACTGTCGTTGGCTGCGGCGACTTAGTCGGGACATCACCCGGACGCGTAATTGTCCGATCGGGAGGTCTCATTGCAAATGCTGATGCAATTTGCAACAAAAGCAACACCGCTATAGCCAGACAGATTATCTTGAAATAATGTTTTGTCTTCATAATTATATCTCTCCGGCCTTAAAAAGTTAATTGCAGCCCGGTTCTAATAGTCCGGGGAGGTGAATAGTTTTGGGGATCATTATCATAAAGATCATCATAATAATCCAAATCTTCCTGACTAACCCCTAAACTGGCAGTATTATTAATCCCATCGTTATTGGCTAAACCGGTACGGGAATAGACGTTGATGACATTTCTTCGATTAAACAAATTATCAACTTCAATAAAGAAGCTCATCGATAAGTTATTTGATCTAAGGCTGAAATCCTTATTAAATCTCGCATCAACAGAATATGTAGCCGGAAGGCGTCCTTCGTTAAGATCTCCAAGACGGTTGCCGGCATCATCAGTCGGAGTATATGGTAAACCAGATCCATAATTACCAACCATCGTCAATCCCCAGGCCCCCGGCAATTCCATACCAAGGAGATTAGCCTGCCAATCAGAAGGAACGCGATAGCTCATAACAGCATTTATCGTATGACGCTGGTCAAAATCAAGAGCATATTCTCTTACAGGAGACAGAGTATCAGTTATCGATGAGAGGTAAGTATAGTATGGATCCATGGCGTCTGAACCAATTCCCCGAGCAGTCATATAGCTGTAGGAAATCGAGCCACTGAAATTACTCGAATTTGGAAGTTTTTCGATTGATAAATCTATACCCTTGGCAGAACCATAATCATCATTATCAAAGTATGTAACAGAGTTACCGGCTACTTTATAAGATGAACGGGTTGTAACCAGATCCTGAATATCCTTATAATAAGCTGTAACATTAAGACGAATAGCATCACCAATTAGATGGTTCAAACCCAGTTCATATGAAATGGTCTCTTCAGGTGAAAGATCCGGATTACCTAACAGCGGAAGACCGGATGTAATATCACCCTGAAGATTTGTGTTCATATAGTAGTAGAGAGGGGTCTGGTAATAGAGACCATAGTTGAAATGCATGGCCGTCTTTTCTGATATCGGGAAAGAGACTCCCAATCTTGGCGAAATTCTGCTTTTGGAATCCGCCTTCTTATAAGTAGCTTCAAATTCACGAGGAGTAATATTGTATGTCAAATCTGAGTTTCTGTAATCATAACGAAGACCAAGGTTTATAATGAAATAATCATATTCCATTTTATCCTGGAGATATAAAGAAACATATTCAGGTTTACTGTCATATATCTCGCCATAAGGATTAGTATTATAAAATTGTTTATTATCCCAATGAGTATCTTCTTGACGATACTCAAAACCAGTCTTAATCTGATTCCACTTATTAATCTGATTAATCACATTAAAAGAGAAAGCACTATATTTGGCTTCTCTGAAAGCATATCTCGGCACAAAATCATCACCGGTTGTAAATCCAACAATTTGAGCCGGATCAGAATAATCAGGATCACCTAAATAGTTATCGAGGTGAATTGTACCGTTGTAGACACCATTGGCATCTTCACTGTATCCGGGCCAATCCTTCCAATATGTATCAAAGAGATTGTCAGGAGCAGACTTGGTTTTCGTGTAGAATTGATTTACCGAGGCAGTCACGACAAATCTCTCATTGAAAGCATAGTCACCGCTAAATCCAACCAGGTAGGCATTTTTTTCAAATTTTGGTAATCCGTCAAGATTGAAATCATATGAAATGTTATTTACATCACGATGATCATAATAGTGGCCGTGCTGATCATTATACGAGACAATGGTTTTCAATTTTGTACGATTACCGGGCTGGAATGTTAATTTCCCGGTTCCGGTTTTAGATAGTTGTTCATTCATTGGTAAATATGTCGGATTCTTGAAATACTCACCGGTTACAAAGAAATTATATTTCTTCGGATTAAATCCGGGAATCGGACCTGACAGATCAAAAGTAAACGACCTGTTCCCGATTCGGTCCAGACTTTTTAAAGTCCCGGTATTAACATCATAAGGGTGTGTTGCCCCTTCATACATTCTAATACCACCATGATACAGAGATGAGCCTTCTCTGGTGATGGCATTTACCACACCGGAAAGAGCCTCGCCATATTCAGCGGTATAACCTCCCGATGATAATGACAATTCCTCTAAAGATGTAGGAATTATATGCATTCCGGCATTGGATACAAACGGATCCTGAATGTTGAAGCCATCATAATAGTAAGTTATCTGACCCGTACGACCACCCCTGACATGCAGACTGTTGTCACGGTCGACAACGACACCGGGATAATTAGTCAAAATGGACTGGACGCTTACCACATTTGGCAGGTTTTTAAGATTATCAGAAGTAAAGATAATCTTGGTACCGGTCAAATCTTTTTGAATGACAGGATTACTGGCCGTAACGATAACCTGTCCCAATTCGATAGGAGCTGGATTCAGATTAAAATCCATCGAAGTTGTCAAATCAACTAAAACCCTGACATCCTTTTTTAACACCGTTTCAAAGCCCATATAGGAAACCTGCAAATCATATTTCCCGCCAGGCAGATTGATGATGAAATATTCACCATCTATATCAGTGTAAATTTGATAGTCAGTACCAGCGACTGTTATTCTTGCTCCCACAATGGGATCCTGAGTTGCCTCATCAATAACCACCCCGGAAATTTTTCCGGTTACTCCGCAAAACGAGGATGATGCTAACAACAACAGAAACACAATAACGTAAACAGTCGTAACTGTATTCACCCATTTACGCAAAGTGACCCTCCTTGCTTTTCTTATTTCACTAATCATAATGTTTATCATACTTTAATTAGATAGTTTACTCCTCCGCTCATAAAGAACGGGTCTTTCATCTTTTATCGACCCGGTCAGTTTTTCCTTTATATTAAAAATATGAATTTTTTCATTAAATTTTGATGCTATCACCCATCAAGTTTTATGAGTCAATGTCGATAAATTTAAAAACTATGTAAAATTATAAGTTATGTGGATTAATGTATCTCGCTTGTCGATAAACTATATTGGAAGGATAAATAGATCATCTTGATTAGACAGCAAGTAAAATGGATAATATTATGCTTGTTTTTATTCATTACTTCTAATGGAAAATCACAAGCAGATACTTCTATTGCTATTCTGCTGAGTGATACTCTGACCTCAACCCAGAGGACACTTCATGGCGCCAAAAAAATAATAGCTGGTTCACATGAGAATGCAGTCTTCTATTCTTTTCTTCTTAATCAGAACCCCGCTGAAAAACAATCATTAATTGATTCCCTAAAAGTTCTTAAACCTGAAATAATCTTGACTATAGGCAGCCCCGCTACCAGTTTCGCCAAAAACAATTTCAATAATACGCCAATAGTATTTGCCGGCGTTATCAATCCGGTCCTTTCTGGATTTGTAAAATCAGCAGCTAATCCCGAGGGAAATATAACAGGCGCTTCGCTTGATATACCAACCAATATCCAGTTCAAATACTTTAAACAAATTGTACCCAATATGAAAAAAATCGGGATCCTTTATACAAACAACACAGCCAGTCTTATCCCTTCAGCTAAAGTAGTTGCTCAGCAAATGGGCCTGACTCTGGTAGCAATTGAAATAAAGGATAATAAGGATATTCCTAACGCCCTTGATTCTCTGGATATGACTGTTGATGGAATCTGGTCGGTGGCTGATCCTGATCTTTTTGATCCTCAATCTACAAGATACATTTTACTAAATACGATAAGAAAAAGCATCCCCTTTATGGGATTCTCAAGATATGTAGTTGAATCAGGGGCATTGTTTGCACTCGATTTTGATTATAAAGCTGTCGGATTTCAAGCTGGAGAAATGGTTAATAAAATCCTCTCAGGTACAAAACCAGGTGAAATTCGCGTTTCAACGGTTGATGTAATCTGGTTTCATTATAATGAAAAAACGGCTAAACATATTAATGTTACAATTCCTGAAGATCTCGTGATGATTGCCAAGGAGGTGTACCGATGAACCTCCTTAAATTGATTAAAAGCTGTAAATTGCGGACTAAGCTGGTTATTCCTACAATTGCTATGCTGGTCATGAGTCTGGTGTTTACCAGTGGTTATATGATTATGCGCCAGGCTGAAGGATTCCTAAATGAGCTGCATACCAGCGGTGAAACTATGATACAGATGGTTGCCAAGAATGCTGAAAGCGGCGTTTTATTTGAGTCTAAATATGAACTCGAAGAACTGTTGGCTATTTTGCCATCCTTCGAATCATTTACATATGCCAATATTAGCAATGCTGAAGGTGTTATCCTTTCGGAAGTCGGAAGTTTTGATTCAAAAAATATTAAAATTAAAAACAATCATAATTCTGTCAGTAGAAGGGATCAAAATTTCAAACACTATTTCATAGAACTAAATGATGGCTCTGAGTTTTTTGAATTTAATCTACCGGTTGTCACTAAAAAAGAGTCACTGAGTAGAGAAACCCTTGGAATTACCGGTGGATTTGGTTCCGAAGTGAAACAGGTTACAACTGAAGAAATAGGTTGTGTAAAGCTTATCCTTTCATTAAAATCAGTAAACGCCTCAATAACCTCAGCAACAATTACAGCGATATTGGTTACAATTGTCGTATTGGTCTTAGCCACACTGATATTGATGTTTTTTGTGAGGCTTGTCACTAAACCGGTAAAATTACTGGTCGATGTTACTGATCAGGTCAGCCGGGGTGATCTCTCCCAACGAGTAAATCTCAAACAGAACGATGAAATCGGACATCTTGCAAGTACATTTAATAAGATGATTGAATCTCTCAGTGATTCCCGCGACGAAATCGAGGCATACAACCGCAATCTCGAAGAAAAAATTGTCGAAAGAACTTTGGCTCTCGAAGAAGCACAAACCCAATTGATTCAATCTGAAAAGATGAGTGCAATCGGCCAATTAGCCGCCGGGGTTGCTCATGAATTAAATAATCCGCTTGGCGGAATTCTGGGATATGCCCAGTTTGCTTTTAATATATATGATTATAAAACACTAATAAGAAATAATACTTTAAATCATCAAAGAGTAAGTGGCGTTAGTATATCAGGAAGTTCAAGAGTATATGTATTAACTAATACTATAAATAATTTTTATAAAACTGGAATTAATATTTATAATTGTTCTGAAGATAATGTGCTTTTTGCAAGTAATTTGATTACGGCTAATAGTGGAATAACAGATGTAATAGGACTTTCTGTATATGGAATTAAAGCAGAGAATTTTGGCGGTGTATTATCAGATAATACTATTAATATTAATACTTCTATTAGTAGTAGAGAAGTATATGGAGTTTATTGCGATAGAGGCGCTACTGGGGAATTAAATGTTTTCTTTAATAATAAAATAGATATAAATGTTAGTACTGTATCTAAAACTTATGGGATGTATTTAAAGAATATAAGTAAGTTAGGTAGTTTTATTGGGAACAATAT
>JBDRQG010000090.1:0-8460 GCA_043826475.1 bacterium | reverse complement strand
AAAGTCTTGACTTTCGACATTAAATCACTACAGAATAAAATGTTTTACTTGATCCTTCTGATGTATAAATTTATGGTATAGAAGAAATCATAATAATCCCCGAGGGGAATTATGCGAACTGTAATTATTGGCGGAGGACGCGGCGCTCTGGCTATTATTGATCTTGCTGCCAGAGAACATCTCAAAGAGATATCACTGGATATCCGGCTCGTTGTTGATCCCGATCCCAACGCTGCCGGTCTGGTTTTTGCCCGTGAACATGGGATTAGAACTTCAGCAAAAATGGAGGATGCCCTTTCTCTTCCCGGCCTTGAGATGGTGATCGAACTTACCGGACAGCATGAAGTGCTGGATATCATTCATAAGGTTCTTCCCCGGGGCGTACACCTCATGGATCACACAACCGCCCGCCTTTTCTGGGATGTCGCCAATGCCCGTGAAAAGGCTGATAGACAACTACAGGAGATCATCGCTCTTGAAGAACGGATCGAAACCGAACGCCTATTTTTACAAAATCTTGTCGATAATATTCCAGATCTTTTAGTTGTCCTTGATAAAAATCAAAAAGCAATAAAGGTAAATGCCAGCTTTTGTAAATTTGCCGGCATATCTGCCCTAGAAGCAGCAGGGAAGACATGCGAGGAATTATTAATTAATACCGGTCTGGCCGATCGATGTCGTGAGACAGAAGATCAACTTGATGAAATATACAAAACAGGTGATCCACATAGTATGATCTGGCAGACAAAAAAACCAGAGGAAGCCTACTGGGAAGTATCTCGTCTGCCAATCCTTGACCGCAGCGGCAACATCGAAGCAGTACTGGGAATCTGGCACCGCATTACCGAAAGAGTAAATTTACAAAGAGAGATTGATACTGCCGAACAGCGCTTTCGCAGTTTTATCGATTCTGCACATGATTGGATTTCCATTAAAGATCTCAATGGCCGTTATGTAATTGTCAATCCGGTTTGTGCCGCCGCCTTTAACAGGACACCGGAGGAATTCATAGGCAAAACTCCGCTGGAACTGCTGGAGCAAAAAGTAGCCCAAAGTATTATTGCTCATGATGATAATGTCCTGCAGCAAAACAAACACATGACTTTTGATGAAATATTTACTCTCGATGGCAGGGATCATCATTTTCATACTGTTCGTTTTCCGCTGCATGACTACAAAGGAAGTACTATCGGAGTTTGTACGATATCACGAGATGTTTCCTCAGAAAGAGATCTTCAAAACCAATTAGCTCAGTCGTCAAAGCTAGCTGCGGTAGGAAAACTCGCCGCCGGAGTGGCGCATGAAATCAATAATCCGCTGACCGGCATTCTGGCTTTTGCCGAAGATATGATTGAAGAGTTTGAAGATGATAGTCCATTTAAAGATGACATAAATGTTATTATTCGCGAAGCACTTCGCTGCCGGGATATTGTCAGAAACCTGCTCGACTTCTCAAGGCAGGATACCCCTCACCTTGAAAAAATTAATCCTAATGAAATTGTAGAGCATTCTCTCACGCTGATCGAAAAGCTGCCTCAATTCCAAAACATTGTTATTGAAAAAAAATTAGCTAAAAATATTCCGTTCATCAATTGCGACCAGCATCAAATGCAGCAGGTTATTTTAAATTTAATGTTAAATGCCTGCGATGCCATGAAAGGGAAAGGAACATTAAAAATCTCTACCGCATATAATCGCCGCCACGACAAATGCCTTATCAATGTTGAAGATAACGGCCCTGGTATTCCTGAAAATCTGGTTGATAAACTTTTTGAACCATTCTTTTCTACAAAAGGAACCAGCGGCCTCGGACTGGCGGTAAGCTGGAGAATTGTTGAACGTCATCATGGGATCATTGAAATTGATATGGCTGAGAATGGAGGAGCGATTTTCAGAATCATCATGCCTGCTATAAATGAATAGCTGGTGAAATAATATGAACAATGGCTGGAGTTAAAATATGGAACAGAAATTAAATGTCTTAGTGGTCGATGATGAGCAAATTGTCCTTGATAGTATTATAAAGTTGTTGAGAAAAGAAAATTACTCGGTCTATGGTGTTCTGTCAGTCGAGGCTGCTCTTGAAAAAATGAAGCAGGTGAATATTGATATCATTCTGACCGACCTGATGATGCCTGATATTGACGGACTTGAGTTTATGCGCATGGTTAAAGACGAACAGCCCCATTTACCGGTGATTATGATTACCGGTTATGCCACTATAAATACGGCTCTTCAGGCAACACAGTTGGGAGCATTTGATTATGTTGCCAAACCATTCACCCGCAAGGAACTGCATGGCGTCATTAAGCGGGCATCGGAGATAGTACATGCTTCAGATAAAAAAGATAGCCTTGATAAAAAAATAGATGTGCACGGTATCGACGAAAATCCGCATATGTTTAAATCCATTAAAGATAATGCCTGGCTTATGATTGAAGAAGACGGAATTGTTTTAATGGGCATCGAGCATTCATTTTTACAAACATTGGGAAAAGTTCAAAATATTTATCTTCCCTCGGTGGGTGATGAACTTCGCCAGGGGAGTTCCTATTTGCAGATCATGTCAACTGACCTTCGCTCGCATTCTCTCCTTTCCCCTTTGTCGGGAACTGTAGTAGAGGTAAATCAAAAAGTCATCGATGATCCCGATTCAACTTTGCAGGATCCTTTCGGCGAGGGGTGGCTTATACGCCTGCGACCGTCACGCTTTGATCTGGAAATCAAAGAACTTGGACTATAATAGATATTCAATAATTAATTCATATGTTGTGAATAATAAACCAGCAAAGAATAAAGATAAACTAATCCAGTAATATTTGTATCCTTTATCATTTTCAAAATATTCACGCACCTTTTCTTTGTTTAGAATAATCTTTCTTCCAACCATTTGTTTGTCAGGTTTTTGATTATTCATGGCCATGAATAGAAAAACAATCCCCCCTATCAGAGTGAATAAACGAATAATTGGATAAACAATACTCATTTCGATTTTCCACCTCCCTTATTATAACTCACTTCTTGATTTAATTACAACATCACCTGATACTATTTCAAACGTGTTTTCTTTACAGTCCCTGCAATAATTATAGGTAATTAAATATGAGGCGTCAAGTTGTCTTCCGTAGATATCTTTTGCCGGCCAAAATATAGATTCATTGATAGCCTTAACCAATTCTTTCCCAAAGTCTAAATCAGAAGGCTCTTCTTTAATAATATGGCATATCTTTTTTCCATTGTTACTAACAGATACTCTAGCCACCACAACCGCATCTAATCCCTCCCCTCTTTTAGGCCACCGAGGATAAACCCAATCAATTCTGGCAGAACTGCTCCTATCTTCCATTTTAATGCTGCAAAATTCAGGAGTGTTATATCGTGATGATATAGAATAGAAATCTATCAATGAAGAATCAACTGGTAGTCCAAACTGGTCATCTTCATTATAGCTGAAAGCGGGTACAAATGTAAACGGATCCATAATCCCTTCCAATTCAATGCCGGTATTTATATCAGGAAGGGGTGTGTCGTCTGTTATGGCAATAGATGAACTTCGTTCTTTAATTATAGTGTACTTAACTTTTCCTCCCGAAGGAAAATATGAATTTGTTGATTTAATAAAAGCAGCTCCCGGAGGACCGCAAGATGATGGGTATTCCATACTCGCAACACCGGCAGTACTGTTTATCGAGGATAAAATGAATCGGTCATCATTGATATTGTGGAGTGAATCGTTTTTCTTCATGAGAAACAAACAGGTTATACCTGTTATGAGAAATACAATTAGCCAGGCAAATAATATATTATTTTGATACTGCTGCTTATGCTCGCATAGTAATGCAATTGTATGATTTGGTTTATAGATCTTATCTTCCATCATACACCTGCCCTGAATCCGGGGTTACCTTACTGATGCTTTTACCTTGAGATGATCATTCCTAATTAAAAGACTATTTAATTTTGCGTTTTGTTTAATGTTAAAGTCCGTTAATCGCCAAAGGTCTAAACTAGCTGATATTCTCTATTTATTCAGACGCCAGAATACAAGAAGACTTACCATCCCTAAGCCGAATGCAATAATAATTAATGCAGAACCGGTATTTAATCCTATACCTGAATAATTTTGTGCACCTAACCCCATGATTAAGCCTAAAATTATTCCAATAATAAAACCAGATACTGAAGATGTCCCAAAATTTCTAAACATCTCATTTCTCTGTTCTTTCAGCCGTGCTCTTGTATCCATCCCACCTCCCGATAGCAGAAAATTACAATTCTTAATAAAAAAAGAGCAGAGGTTTATGCTCTGCTCTTTTATTTTTATAGAAACTGTCTCGATACAATCATAATCAATGAGGATAACAGTATCAGAGAAATACCTATTACGTTAAGTTTGTATCCTTTAGGAGTAAACCAGGGTTTCATTCTCCAGACAGGGATACAGTTGCGTGGATGAAAACCACCTATAGATGTCAGGTCGGGATGTTTTTCCGTTTTGTAATTAAGGGCACGTATTGCCAGTGTCACCCCTGAAATCAAGGTTACTAACGCGATTATGGCAAAGTATAGTTTCATGAATTTTAATAACCTCTCATGATTATAACTACTTTACAAATTCCACTTATCAACCGCAAGAAACAAAACCGCAACAACAACTGCCGAGAAAATCATCCCCAGTAGAGCTCTCCCCATTTTTCGTTTCTCCTTTGGTACATAAGAAAAGAAAGCTGATAAACTCATTAGCATAGCCGCCACAACCCAACCCTCGATTCTAAGACCAAATTTTTCAGTCATAATCAGGGCTATAGCTATACTTACCATAACCCCGAACGCATGCATAATGTTACTTCTGTCAATCATAGGGTAACCTCATTTATTTGTAACAAACCAACCAATTAGACCAACTAAACCTGCAAATGATAACAAGAAACCACCTGATATCATTAAGTAATACCCAGAATTAGTTTTAAACCAAGGTCTTAATTTGAGAGGATTCCAAGGGTTTTTGAAGCTTATAAATGGTTTCTCTGGATTACGCCTGCTGTATGCCATAATTATACAAATTATTCCTATAGTTATAATGGAAAGTTGTATAATTGCAAAAATCACCTTTGTATCGATTGTTCCACCTCAACTTTTTAAGAATGTTCATTAAAAGTTATACATAATTATATCAATTAAAAATTCTATCAAGAATTGTTGCAGAACCACATGCAAATCCTATTCCAGTTGCTACTATACATGGTAGAGCTGCCCAGCCTGTCTCAAAGAATGGACAGGAAATTGTTGCTACAACTGCTGCAATATCATCTATTATTCCACAATCACCTGCTTTATTAGTATTGAATTCACTTTCATTAATGAACCAATTTCTAACATTATAATCGCTAGAAAAATTTGCAGAGATATATGCATCAATATTATTATAAATAGAGTTTTCAGTATTGAATATTGCTGCAACGTCTGCTGATCTCTGATATAGAACCTGGTCTTCATCTGAAAGTGAATCTAAATCATCAATAGTAAATGTTTCATATAACCAATGACTGCGTAACTTGTCATATTCACTGGCGTAATTTACTTCCAGCACCTGCTCATTCAATTCATAAATAGTATATAGACCTTTCTCAAACTGAGTCATTTTAAAAACATCATTGTTTGTCCATAAATGAGTATTTATTGAATTAGATTCAGCATTTAAGGAAATATTATGTCCGTATAATAAAACATTATTTACATCATACATTTCTAAAGATGTAAGCGTTCTGTTGACTTTTAATTTCCTTGAGGCAGGATCACTCCCTGATATTTGATAACTTATTCTGAACCATACATATTCTGTCGTAGTATCTATTGATGTTATTTTAACTGAGGCACCATAATCCAGTACAAATGGATTTGGCAACTCAAAATGAGTTTCGGGATCAATAGGCGACGAATAAATGTCCTCATTTGATTCATACTCTCCATCTGATGACAGAGGTATATTTTGGTTATTACACCCGACAACGAGATTTAACATGGCTACCATAATAAATATGACTGCAACTGTTTTTATATTAGTGTACTTATACATAATAAACTCCTTAATCAATTTTAACGCAAACACTTTTTAGTTAATTTACATTAAAATTTACTTACCCTGCATTATATACTTATCTATCTACAAATCATTCACCCTCAACAAGCGCGCTGAGCCATAAAACTGCCGACTCAAAATCAGCCTGACTTGCGGGCGTGTTGTTGGCTCCGCGCATATAGATCGATGTAAAGGTGGAATCATAGAGCACCTTAAATGGCATGGCCCGATGAGAAATCCCTATCTGTTCCAGGTTGGGATTCTCATCTTCCCCGGTTGCCAGGAGTGGAATATCAAGCTGTTCATCGGCCAGGAACTTGGCTATTGCCACCGAGTCGTTTTTTGTTGTCATTGCCACCATCTGCTGTCCCCGTTCACGAAACTTGGGGAGTAACCTTCGATACACTTCCGTCTCACCGAGCGACATCGGACAGGTGGTGCTTTCCGAAAGGAAAATCACCATTGTCAAAGACGATCTCACTGGTAGACTATCTTCATCTTTCGGCACAAAATAGGCTCCGATACCCGGGTAAGTGTAAATGCCTCTGAGATCTTCCAGTCGACCTTCGGCTTCAGTCAGGTATGACGGTATTTCATCGGTAATTTTAGATGTCAGTTTCAATTTGTAATTCTGCCATAACAGACCTGCGTTGAAAATCACCAACAAGATAATAACGATAACTATCAGCCACTTACGCATATTCCCACTCCCGGATTTTGGTTATATATAATACATGGATAAGCAAATTTTATTCATACATTAAATTCACTATTGCAGATGAATTCCCTCTGATGATATTGCAATTTCTGCACTCATAATCTCAATTGTAATACAATCACTACCTGTACCATAACATCCGACATAACTCCCACCCAAATCGAATGTTTTCTTCTTGTATTGGATCGGGGTCAAAGATGCCTGACTACAATCAAAGGTACGAATGCCCAAATCTCCCAATAATTGAGTTCCGTTCGCTACTATCAATGCTGTCAATAAAATTGCTGCAACGATTCTTTTTATTAATGTCATGATAATTCTCCTTCGCACTTTAAATCAACATTATTTTTATCTCCATCTTAAAATTTGGGCTTTTTGTCTCCTCCTCTCTATTTATTCCAGCACCGGGTTTAAACTTTAATTCAAACCCGGCGCCGCACCCGCTTCATTACCGAATCAACCACTCTGCGTCAGGCTACTATGCTATAGGAACCACTCAGCAATTATGTATTACATAAACCGTGCCAAACTATCAGCATCGTGGATAAAACTATATAAGTTACTGTGTTATAAGACAATGCGAATTGAGTACGAAGGTTTATTTTATTGATTGAATTTTGTTAAAATTGTAAAATTACGAATTGCTACGAATTGTTACGAATTTTCTACGAATTTTCTACGAATTTGGGGTTATTTCTTTACGAATTATAGAATTTAGTTTTTGAATAAATTTATTATTGTCTTCTTGATCAGTAACTGATAATACTCCTAATAATATTTCACCTGTTGAATCAACAAGTAATTTAAGAGGAGATGATTCTCCAGGTTTCCATAAATGTGATATTGTAGTATCACTATCAAGTAATACGAAAACCTGAGCAAAAACACTATCTAACCTGGAAGCAATAACAATATCAATTGAATCAGCTTTACTTGTGATAAATGCAAATCCAAGATTTCTATCTAACATATATTTTTGCCAGTCTTTCCACCATACAGATTCAATTAAATTCCCAGCACATGACTTTCTATCAAGCAGAACAAAGAGAGTATAAGATGATGGAAAATAACTATGATTGCTCAACACAAATTTCTCCATACTGGAATATATTTGTAATTTATTTAGATTCAAATGGACATATGACGATTTAACACACGAAATACTTAGAGCCACAAAAAGCAGTAATATTGTTACCTTTACAATGATATTATTGTTTATATTCATTTTTGAGAATAAAGTCTAGCAAGTTTTTCATTATTAGTTTGTACTTTTCTTTATTATTAGATACTTCATAAGTAGTAATAATATTACAGTCTTTGTCAAGAAGAAGTTTAATCGGTGTCTCTTTATCTTTCCATCCAAGAGAATCAATCATTGAATTCTCAATAACATAAACAGGAGATTTAATGCCCTCTAATTCCATTGCAATTGCTACATCCATAGAATCTTCATCGTTTGAATACAGCGTAAATCGACCTTGAGATTCAGTTAATGTTTCCTCTAATTCTTTCCATAAATTCATATCTTCCGTACAAGCAAGACAGGCATTTATATCCATATAAATTACTAAATTCCATTTTACTGGTATATTTACGTCACAAAAATATGAATAACGTTCTGGATGAGCATAATCAGTGAACGATTTTATTTGTGGTATTCCCC
>JBDRQG010000089.1:0-17043 GCA_043826475.1 bacterium | reverse complement strand
TGATAATCTTCATGAGCACCGGTGAAGAAAAACAAGACGGGAATATCCTGATTATAAAACGAGGTATGATCCGAAGGACCTACCCCTGACTCTTTTAAAGTAATGGTCAAATCACCTGTATCCATACTGTCGAAATACGATTTGAATTCCGGACAGGTTCCGGTGCCCATAATAGCCAGACCTTTTTCCTGTTGAGCCAGGCGACCAATCATATCCATGTTAATCATCATGCGGACTTTTGATGAATCAATTGTCATATGACGGGCATAATGCCCTGAACCCAAAATTCCAAATTCTTCACCCGAAAAGGAAATAAACAGCAAAGAATATCTTAATTCATTTCTATGGGAAGAAAAATAACGAGCCAGTTCCAGTAAGGCTGAACTTCCCGATCCGTTGTCATCAGCGCCGTTGTGGATCATTGGCTCCTTTTCCAAATAGCGGGAACCGGATCCATCGCCTCCCCAGCCGAGATGATCGTAATGCGCACCGAGAATGACGGTAGTATCAGTTTTAGCGGGAAGGTAACCCACAACGTTGTAACCGGTATCATAAACTTTATATAAATCAGTTGTTCCTGAGATAGAATTTATTTCAGGATTATTTATGTCCAATCCCAGTCTTTCCAGGGCGGTCCGCCTGAGAAATATTATTGGAATATCTTTAGGAGTTACTCTTGCTGGTCCGGCATTGGAAAGAGTATCATCCTGATCCTCGGGAGTTATAAACAGGATACAGGCTGCATTTTTTTCTATGGCGATACTAATTTTTGAAGTCAATGAGCCGTATCTATTGAAGTACTCTTCGGTGCTGTCTTTAGGTTCGGGGGAATACCTTTTTATCAATACAGCCTTTCCATCGACATCAAGACCGGCATAGTCGTCATAATCTCCATCTGAGGAATCTACTATTATGCCGTAGTTTACATTTATAACTTCATCAAATTTAAATGGCATGCTCGCCGATTGGCGCATGGGGCTGAAATCTTCATTTAACTCAAGTTTTTGACCGTTAACTGACAATTCGTTTTTATCCCCCATGCCTATCATCTTTATATATTCAAATGATTGAAAATATGTGGAACTGTCCCCAAGCGGCTCTAAACCGGCATCCATAAATATGCTCTTTATATATTGGGCTGCCTTCCACTCACCCGGTTCACCTACCTGGCGGCCCTCAAGGGAATCGTCAGCGAGAACAGAAATATGCTTATATATGGAATCAGAGGATATTTGATATTGAGCCATTATAGCACAAGGGTATAATATCAATATTGCAATTAATATCGATATTGAGGTCATTTTGTTCTTCATAAATTATTCCTTCAAAATTACAATCATCTAACAACTTGTAAAATATAGTCAATTAAAATAGCATTTGTCACCTGTTTGATATAATTATTTTATATTTCCTTGAAACTTTATTGAAATTGGATTATTATACTCCAATAACATTGGTTTAAATTAAGAAAGGCTTTTATGGCAAATAAAATATGTTCTTCCTGCAAGAAGGAAATTCCAGCCGGTGCAAATTTTTGCGCCAGTTGCGGGGCCAAAGTCAGCGGTGGAAATACTACTACAAGTCATTCCCCATCAGGGAAATCGCATGGTAAAGAGATAATAATAATTGCTGGAGTTCTGATAATCATCGGAGTCGGCTACTTTATGTTTCGTGATAAACCTATTCAGGTTGCTAGTCAGGAGACGACAAAAATATCCGGACATGAGAATATTGAGGGGACGGATATGGGCTCTGCGATGAGTATGCTGGGTAATTTACCAACTGATTTTGATGCCCTGGTTGGAATGGGGAATCAGTTTATGGACGAGGGCAACTTCCCGGTTGGGGCGGAATGTTATAAGCGCGCCCTGGCTATCAAGCCTGAATCACCTGATGTACGGGTTGATTACGGAGCTTGCCTGCACGGGATGGGATTGCCAAAAAGGGCTCTTGAAGAATTCCATACCGTAATTGACAATTATCCCGACCACAACATAGTTCATTATAATATGGGGATTGTATATAACGAGCTTAATCAGACTGATTCAGCTGTTTATTACTGGAAAAAATATCTTGAATTGGATCCTAATGGCATGGCCGCCAGCTCAGCTGCACAATTTTTAAAACAATACGGCGGAGAGTAACATCGTTACATTTATTTGCAATTGGATCTTTTCTATATGGAGCTTAATGCTGGAATCCGCCTTGCTTCTTTTGGTCGGATTGCTTTTGGCTGGAATAATACATCTCTTTTTGAATGCTAAGAATGTATCCCGCTTTATTTCCGGCAGTGATAAAATGCAAGTTTTCAAATTATCATTGCTCGGCATCCCGTTGCCTCTTTGCTCCTGTTCGGTTTTGCCGGTAGCTTATCAATTGAGGAAATCGGGAGTCAGCCGGGGTGGAACCGTTTCGTTTTTGATTTCTACTCCAGAAACCGGAATAGATTCTATACTTCTAACGTATTCTCTGATGAACCCATTTATGACAATTATTAGACCGATTGCAGCTTTTTTGACAGCAATAGCGGCTGGTCTATGGGAGAGTGCCATTCCTGATGACAAGGACGTAAAAGTTAATAATTTGAATGTTGTAAATGAGTGTGAATGCTGCTCAACTGAAAATAAGACTGATTCCTCATGGATCAAAAAAATAATCTCAGGGATCAAATATTCATTTAATGATCTGTTAGGCGATATTGCTTTATATTTGATTATTGGATATATCCTGGCCGGTTTTGTTACGACTCTAGCAGGTTCGGGTAGTACTGATTTTATCAATAGTATGTCGTCGGGTTGGGGGGGCTATGTAGGAGCTTTGGTGATTGGCATACCCCTTTATATCTGCGCCACTTCGTCTACACCTTTGGCAGCTTCATTGCTTGTTGCTGGTTTCTCTCCCGGGGCAGTATTAGTCTTTTTGTTAGTAGGTCCGGCTACAAATCTTTCATCTATTGGAGTTGTATTTAAAATCCTTAAGGGATGGGGGACTGTCCGGTATCTAACGGCTATTGTAGTTGTCAGTCTGATATGTGGTTTATTAGTGGATTGGATTTATAAATATTATGAATTCAATTTGGTTTTTAATATCGAAAATCAACATTCACATTCAGGCTGGATAAATGCCATTTCTGCAATTATACTCTCAATATTATTACTATATTCTCTTATTTCAAAATTCCTTAAAAAGCAGCCTAGAAAAAAAATTTGATTTTTTGGTTGAATTATTCTATTAATTATTTAATACTGGATTATGTTAACCAAATGGCTCAAGGAGCAAACTTATTTTAAGGGGATGATTGATTTTATTTTTCCCCCATTGTGTGCCGGGTGCGGAAAATTTGAATCCTCTCCATCTCATATCTGTAATAAATGCCTGAGCCAAATACAAACATTTGATAAACCGATTTGTCTGAACTGTGAAGCAGAAATAAATTCTCCTTCTGGATGCCAACACTGCAATGAGAATCAATTCCCCCTTTATGTCTATGGCGACTATCATCCTGTTTTAAAAGAGATAATTATTCAGTATAAATTCAAAAATGTTTTGGCCCCGGTTGACCTGCTGGTTGATTTATTTTTTAAAAAGTTCGGCGATGAAATCAATAAAATTAAACCGACAGTGTTAGTTCCCATCCCGCTCCATCCGATAAGAGAACACCAGCGCGGATATAATCAGGCTCTGATTCTGGCTGAGAAACTTAGCCTTTTATCAGAAATTAAGATTTCTACAGAACTTATTTACCGGGTAAAAAAACGTAAACCTCAAGCCAAATTGGATTTCAAGCAACGGAGAAAAAATATCGATGGAGTTTTTGAAGCCGATGACAGCCACGATAAAAAGGAATCGATTCTGTTAATTGATGATGTCGTAACCACCGGAGCGACCGTAAAAGAAGCAAAAAAAATCCTGGAAGCAGCCAGGCATGAAGTTGTCGGTGCGGCCGCACTGGCTCACGGGAAATAAATTATGCCATTAGTGGAAGAACATATTGCAGATTATCTCTCTTACCTGAAAGTAGAACGAGGTCTGGCAGATCAAACGATTTCTTCCTACCATGTAGATCTAAAGGAATTCACAGACTCATTAAACAAAAAAACGGTTAAATCAATTACCCCTGGTGAAGCAGTTCATTATATCAGCCTGCTTAACCAGCAGGCTCGTAAACCATCGACAATCGCCAGGAAGATTTCAAGCCTAAAAAGATTTTTCGGTTATCTGGTTAATACCGGAACTTTATCAGATAATCCCTTTGCTTCTCTGTCAGCCCCCAAAATCTCAAGATACCATCCGGATTACCTTTCCCCAAAAGAGATAGAACAGATCATAGAAAAAATTGAACTGACTTCAAAAAATGGTGTCAGGGACAAAATGATAATTGAGCTTCTATATGGCTGCGGCTTAAGGATCTCAGAACTAATAAATCTTAAATTATCTGATATGGAATTTGAAGCCGGCTTTTTAAGAGTAACAGGTAAGGGGAACAAGCAAAGATTGGTCCCAATGGGGGAATATGCTCGTAAAGGCATAGAAGAATATCTTAATAAAGAGGCTCCCAAAAAGAACCAGAACAACACTAATTTGTTAATATATAATAATATAGGAAATAAATTGTCCCGGGTAGGGCTTTGGAAGATTATTAAAAAAAGGGTTCTTGAAGCCGGGATTACAAAGCAGGTTTCTCCCCATACTTTTAGGCATTCATTTGCAACTCATTTAATAGAAGGCGGGGCAGATCTAAGAATAGTACAAGAAATGCTCGGTCATGCCGATATAACTACTACACAGATTTATACCAGAATTGATCGGGAATATATAATTGCAGAACACAGAAAGTACCATCCTCGAGAATTGGGCCGGGCCAAAAACAAACGATGTTAAGGCTCGTAAAACCTATCATTTTGCTATAAAGCAACATGGGGTAAGCCTTGATTTTCATCTTGGGAAGTATTTTCGTGATACCCAGATTTCCATCCACTATTTTAATTCCTTTGAATCTCTGATTACAATATTCCAACATCAGGAAATCGACGCTATTCTTATCGGACGCCAGTCAGAGATGATTAAAGAGATCGAACTGGTTCGGGCTATCAAAGAAAATGTCTTTTTATCAATCATTCCTGTCATTCTTTATCATCCTGATCCCAAGGATGAAGATGTCGTTGCTGCTTATGAAAACGGAGCGGAAGATTTTATTTACGGGCGATGGATTGACAAGCTGGTAGAGGTAAGAATTAAAAAGGCAATCGAAAGAAACCGCCGCGACCTAGCTATTAATCCCTCAACTCATTTACCGGGTCCGACAATAATTGAACGTGAAATCAACACTCAATTAAAATTAAAATCTAAATTTGCCGTCTGTTATGCAGATCTGGATAACTTCAAAGCATATAATGATTTTTATGGCTATGTACAGGGTGATAAAGTAATCAAACTTACTGCCCGGGTGATAAAAGATATTGTCTTTGATATGTGTCCGGGCGGGTTTGTGGGGCACATTGCCGGTGATGATTATATTGCTATCATCCCGATAAGCCAGGTTGATGAAATTTGCAGCGAAGTCATAAAAGTATTCGATTCTTTAATCCCCTACCAGTACAAGCCTGAGGATCGCGATCGGGGATATATTACAACCAAGAATCGTCGTGATGAAGTTGAATCCTTTCCTATCTTAACCATCTCAATAGCTGTCCTGCTCAATAAGAACGGAACCTTTGCCCATATGGGGGAAATGTCAAAAATGATGGCTGACCTCAAAAAAGCTACCAAACAAAAAGAAGGCTCAAATTACATGATTGAGCGCCGGCAGAAGTATTGATATATTTTACTGCTGATTCAACTGATTCTTAAAATCTATCGCTGGCTGGTATTGCGAATTAAATTTAAGACAACGCTCTATATAATAATCGACAGTATCAAGAGGACTGTCGGTATTAAAGTGGCTTAAGGCCATAAGATAATATGCCTGGTAAAAAGCTGGATCGATAAATACTGCTCTTTTTAATGCATATATAGCATTTAGATAATCCTGGCGTTGAATATATGAGAGTCCCCAATTGTAATAATCGCTTGCCTTCAGGTCTCCTAACCGCCTTCCCTTGGCATAAAGAGTGTCAGTATATTCAAATAATCCCATCCGGGCATAAAAAGCCGCCCCTTTAAAATAAGCCTCTACCATTTGGGGTGCATTGGTAATGGCATCATTAAATGCCTGTCCTGCCAACTCATATTGTTTGGTCTTCTCATAGGCATCAGCTAAATTTAAATATATTAATCCAAGTTTTGATTTGTCGGTCAATTCGTAGTCAAAATATTTAAGTGACTGATTAAATAGAATTATGGCGGAATCATTTAAGTTTTTTTCTGTTAATATCAACCCCAGATTATTGTAGGCACTGTAAAATTCAGGATCGATTTTTAAGGCTCTTTTATAGTTTGTTTCTGCATCACTATACTTCCCCTGCATATACTGGGAATAACCAAGATTTGTAATCAGGGAAGCGGAATAAGGAAAGAACTCGTCTGCCTTGAGATATTCCTTTTCAGATTCAGCATAATTACCGAGATGGTCAGCTTTTATACCAGCATTAAAATGGATCTGGAATTGATTGCTTCCCCCTTCTAAGTAGTATTCACGATTTAACAAAACTAAACTAAGTAAAAGAATAATTCCACCAATCAAAAGGTATCGCCAGTTCTTTTGTCGAATCAAATCAATAGCCTTTATAATTCCCGCCGCGGCAATTATTATCAGGACTGGAATCAATGGGAGGCGATGGCGAGCTGTGACGAGAAAGAGCACGATTGTAGGTATATAAGCTAAAATAAAAATATATAATGGGAGTAAATTTTTAAAATCCGAACGAGTAAAATAAATTCCCAGAATAAAAAGAGGAAAAAGAAGCCCGAAAGGAAATCTTAACCCATAATTCCATAATAATACTGAATACAGAGTAGACTTTCCTCTTTCATAGTAGATATCAGAATTATCGCTGTTCTCAAAACCACTGATTAGATAGACAAACTTTTGCCAGGTTAACTCTATAAATTTACCGGGATTGTTAAGAATAAAATCAACTGCCTTGGCTGTCCAAAATGAAGAAGCTTCAGCTTCTGTTAACGATCTTCCTTTTTCTCTTTGAGCCGCAGCGATAGTTGCCGGTATAAATTGATCCCAGCTCATAGATTCGTTCATATCAACCTCTGGCATTTTCATTGTCAGTCCGTCAGCAACCGGATTATTCCCTATGTAAAAGTTCACTCCCCCTTGAGTTGATATAAGAGAGAAATCATCGGTAACAATTATATTGCGGATAGTTACAGGCAGGATCATAAGAACGACACCAATAAAGACAATAGTCGGTTTTTTTAATCGGTTGATTAGTGATGATGTTTTATCAGAATAGAAGAATAACCAGAGGGCTAAAAACGGCATAACAAGAAGTATATTTGGTCGTGATATGGCCGCTAATCCAAAAATAATTCCTGTTAACAACCATGATTTGAACGAAAGGGAATCTTTGTAGGCTATCAGGCGATACATACCCCAAACAAGAAGGAATACAAACACAACCGGGATCAGGAACATCGCTTCGTAATATAAAAATGTACCGTAGATGGCATAAATAAATCCGGCGAGTATTCCAACTTTATAATCAAAAAGATGTTCGGCTAATTTATATATAAAATATGCTGTCCCTCCGCAAATCAGCAACTGGAGAAACTTGGCCCAGAAGATCGAACTGTTGGTTATAAATGAGAGGAAGGCCAAAAAATAAGGGTAGAAGGGGGCACGGAAATAAGCCCCTTCGCCCCAGAATGATTTCTCAATAATTTCATTGGCCCATAGCCAGTGCCATTTCTCATCCACCATGGGGACCGTAAAGCCGGGGTTATGGCTCATTTCAATCAGATAAATAATCCTGATTATTATTGCCAGAGCCATGACAATCAGAGCATTTCTATTTTTTATTAATAATTCCATCTAAAATATAATACAATCCAATCACTTTGAGGATTTACTGCTCCAGCCTCTATATGCTAAATGAGCCAATAAAGCTGCAAGTCCGGCAAATAGTATTAAGGAAAGATAAGGGCTGAAGCCGCCGGCAAGCCTATCCCACATCCCATCGTGAGCGTCATAGTAGCCGGCATAAGACTCCCAGCCTCCAATCATGAAGGTCGTAATTACACCAATAATTGAATATCCTGCAACAAGTCCCGATGAGAAAAGAATACCCCCTTCGTTACGCTTTTTGAAGTCACCTTCATTTTTGGAAAGTTTTTGGATAAGCCACGAAATCATTCCACCGATCAAAATCGGTGATGATAATGAAAGGGGTAAATATAATCCGATCGCAAATGGTAAAGATGATATTCCCAATAATTCCACAGCCAAAGCAATCATTCCCCCAACTAAAATTGGTGCCCAGGGTAGATTGGAGTTCATTACCCCCTGCACAACTGTGGCCATCACATTCGCCTGCGGTGCGAGAAGAGGTGCGCGATCGGTAGCCCCTTCAACAAACCCAAAAACATCATTTAGATAATAGATGGTAAAACCCATGGCCATAGCTGGAAAAACCAAGCCAATAAATTCGGTTAACTGTTGTTTCCATGGTGTAGCTCCGAGCAGATAGCCGGTTTTTAAATCCTGAGCAATGTCACCCGACATACAGACGGCAATACAGACAATTGTACCAACTGACATAGCTGTTATCATTCCGGCCGCTCCCTTAACTCCAAAATAAACTAAAATCAAACAGGTAACTAACAGGGTGGCTATGGTCATACCTGAAACCGGGGAAGAGGACGATCCGACAATACCGACAATTCTGGCGGCCACAACCACAAAAAAGAAACCAAACAGGACAGCTAGAAAAGCACCCAGCAGATGCAGTTCAGTTCCCGGAAGGAGCCAGATAGCGATAATAACAAGAACGACACCGAGAAGGACCCATTTCATGGGAAGGTCTTTATCCGTTCTTGGTGTGGCAACTTCCTCTTTTTTCCCAATAAGTTCGTTAAATCCTTTGCCGAATGATGAGAAAATTACTGGCATTGATTTTAATAAACTGACGAATCCCCCTAATGCGACAGCGCCGACTCCGAGGTACTTGATATAGGAATTTCTTAATTCGGACGGATCCATGTCAATTATAGGAATAGTTCCCGGGGCGATGATGGCATGAGGCATCTGTTCACCAATAAACATAATAAGCGGGCCAATTCCAAGATACCCGAGAACAGCTCCTCCCATCATTAAAGCGGCAATGCGAGGGCCAATAATGTACCCGACCCCTAATAATGCCGGAGTTCCGTCAACGCCAATAACCCCCCCTCTTAAATATTCTCTGAAATTATATTCAACAAATTCTGCCCAGCCTCGGATTGTCTCCATACCAATTGTATATAATGAACCAATCCCGATTCCAGCAAAAACAAGTTTGGCTTTGTCGCCACCTTCATCGCCGGCGATTATTATTTCGGCACAGGCGGTTCCTTCCGGGAATTTCAGATTATCATGCTCTTTTTCCACTAAATATTTTCTGAGCGGGATCATTAGCAGGATACCTAAAGTGCCACCCAACATGGAGAGCCAGAATATCTGTCCTTTAGATACTTCGTGGACATATCCTGAGGCTGTTATTTCCATATTGGCAGACCAGATGAAAAAGGCTGGAATGGTAAAAATGATACCAGCCGCTAATGATTCACCAGCCGAACCGATAGTCTGGACAATATTATTTTCAAGGACAGTTACTCTTTTAAAGAATATCCTTAATACCGCCATAGATATAACTGCGGCAGGTATTGAGGCTGAAACGGTCATGCCCAGTTTCAGTCCTAGATAAGCATTAGCCACACCAAATACGACAGATATTATTGAACCAAGAATGATCGCTTTCCAGGTTACTTCGGGTATCAGCGTATTGGCTGAAATAAGAGGCTTAAATTTATTTCCAGAACTCTCCTGTTTGTCCATTACACCTCCACATTAGCATGTGATATTATTAGATTACTACAATCTAAGTTAAGTTGTTGTTATGTCAAGTTTTTAGTCCAAATTGAATTGATGATGAATATATGTGCGTAATCCACTAAGGGCTACAATGCCATCATCGCATTATCTGCGTTAAAAATTACTTTAAAAAAGCCGGAATGCGGAAAACTTTTCCGGCATTTATTTGTATTTTTATTTAGTTAAAGTGGAACTAATAATATAATGTTGTTGTATCATGTATATAGGGTGACGGATAAGTTCTTAACGACTTGTGAACTACAGTATAATATAGAACTTGACAAAAAAACAAAATATCGTATTATTAGGTAGATCCCCACAATTAAATATATCTTTCTGGTTGCGCTTGAAAGACAATAAGGTTTGTAAAATTTCGTTTTTACGGATGAGAGAAAAACCCGGTTGACTAATAGGATTATAATGTCATGCCGGACATGAATTCAACCACAGCCTGAGGAGGTGGACTTTGATGAGACGTTTAAGCACATTAGTGATCGTTGTTGCCATCCTTCTGGCTCCATCACTGATATTTGCAGCGGCAAATAATTTTGTTGCTGGCAAGGCGATGTCCAAAGAAGCTAATACGGTTGTTGTTCCATTGGTAATTTCCAATGAAGCCAATCTGACCGCTATGGATATCCCCCTAAAATATTCTGATGGAGTGACCCTGAAGGAAGTAACTTTCGAAAATACTCGCACAGACTATTTTGACATGAAGATTTATAACATCAATACTGAAGAACAGACTGTTGTTATCGGTCTTCTGCCGCAGCTATCTTCCAATCCCAAACCGGATCTGGAAGCGGGCACCGGCCCTGTTGCGAATTTGGTTTTCGAAATCAACGACCCTAGTGTAAATGAAATTACACTCACAGAACATGTTACAGAAAATCCCGGACATTTTCTGGCTTTTGTCTATCATGATGACTATGACAGCGGTAATTTAGGAGCTCGTTTGGAAAGAGTAGATTTCCCGCCGGTAACGGTTTCTCTTTCTGATGTTGCTCCGGTCAATGGCCTGCCGACTTCATATAGTCTGAGCCAGAATTATCCGAATCCATTTAACCCATCTACTAACATCGCATATGATGTTCCTAAAGCATCGCATGTAACCCTGGAAGTATTTAATGTCCTGGGACAAAGAGTAGTTTCTTTGGTTGATCAGGAGATGGAAGCCGGTTCTTACACGGTCGAGTTTGATGGATCCCAGATTTCAAGTGGAATTTATTTTTACCGCTTGAATGCTGGCGACTTTGCTAATACCAAGAAAATGGTGATGGTAAAGTAAAGAATTTGATGTTTTTTATGTGTTGAAGCAAAAATATCTGTTCTAAATTACTTTCGTCGACGAAAGCCCATGCTGCTAGCCACAGAATGGGCTTCCTTTTTTTATATTTCATAATTTAGTACAAATCGGTTAAAACAAATAAAAGTGGTGATGCCACCTGCGTCGGCATATTTCCTGCGCCACTTTTAAAGCAAGTTTTGCGTTTAAATCGTTTTAAAGTAAGAAATTAATGGGTCGGTGTGATGTAAAGTGTTGTCGTACAACGGAAATAGATATATCGAAGAGGTTGGCACAGAATTTGATAATATATTATTTGTCGGAGATAATAATAAAGTTGGCATTCCCGCAACATGTCACTTTTACAAATATTAAGCAGTTTTCTTGGCGGTTAGACTGTTTAAAAAAATTCTCCGGTTGGTGAGGAGAGAAGGGTCTTAACGAAAGTTGAGACCTTTTTCATTTTATTTAATTATTATCTTATCAATAATACTATCATCTGCAGGCTTAACGGTAATCAGTTCAGTTTTTTCTCCATTGGATACATTTATCCTAACTGATGCTTCTTTTCGGGCAGAAGTATATTTGGCTGTAATTGAGCCTGCAAGTTTCAAATCTTCTTCTGTTGGAATACCAATCACAAGTGTTACAGGTGAACTTACATCAGCAGCTTCCAGTTCGAAGTGGTGGGACTGCTTACAGGCTTCAATGGCATTGTTGTCACTTTCATCTCGGCCAATTACCACTTTTACATCAGGACTTAACCTGAAATGACGTCCAGCCCGGAGTAGATTAAGATCATTAAAATTTATCTGGCCGGAATGTAGAATTAAGTCGCGGAGCCTGTTGGAATAACCGCTGTCAGTCAGCAGACAGCCTGAGGCCGGATTAGGGTAATCATTAAGACCGAACTTCTTTGCCAATTCTATCTGGCGTTTTCGACCCCGGCCAGATATTCCTTCCAGTTGTTCCCGATCCACTAATCCATCAATTTCCGCTTGAGTTGGGGGGAGAAGCTTGGCTGATAAAGGCCTGAGTAGCTTTCCATTTAGGCCAGTATGATTTTGAACTAAAAACATCTTGTCTTTTACCTGGGACATTGGCCGCTGTCCCATAACCTCGCCAGTGATTATAAAATCGGCATTGATCATCTCCATCAGCTCTTTGGCTTCATTGAGCATCAGCATCCTGCAGTCAATACAGACATTCATATTTTTGCCTCGGCCATGCTTCGGATTTAATACGATATCGACAAATTTTTGTCCCAGATGCATCAGCTTGACGTTGAAGCCGAATTTTTCAGCCGCAGGATATGGATTTGACCCGCATGAAGATCGATCCCCAAGGTCACAACCAAAGTGAGTCATAAAAGTAATAGCGGTAACTTCTATATTTTGTTGAAGTATCAACAGTATTGCCAGAGCAGAATCCAACCCACCCGAAAACAGGGCAATGGCATGACCCCTCTTTTTACAGTCATTGTTGTACATAAGTTCTTTTCTATCTGAATCTATTTATATTTACATATAACATAACGTAAATTGAGTTAAAAAAATTAATTAAATTGTAAAAAACTTGATTTAAGAACAATTCTTGTTGCGTTGGCAATCATTTTTGATAAAACTATATAGGTTTTATAAATTTAACTAAGGATTAGTACGATTATTTCTGTTTTTAATAATTGGTTAAAGCATTTTGCTTATGAACTTCAGGGCCAGTTCTTTTTCTCAATAAAAATGATAACTTCCCTGTTTAAAAGACCTTTCTATGCTACTGAGACACTCGAACAAATGTTACAAATCGGGGTGGGGTCATTATATCTTGTGGTATTGACCGGAGTCTTTGCTGGACAGGGCTTTGCTATGGCTTTTGCCGTAGAATTAGCCGATTTTGGAGCCAAGAATTATCTCGGTCGGATTATGTCTATTTCGATTATTCGTGAATTGGGTCCGGTATTAACAGCTTTGATGATCGCTGCCAGAGTAGCCTCTGGCATTACAGCCGAATTAGGGGCTATGAAATCATCCAATCAATTGGATGCGATGGTTGCCTTTGGGGTCGATCCGATAAGAAAATTAGCTGTTCCCAGAATGATTGCCCTCTTTTTTATGGTTCCGGCTTTAACCGTTATCTGTGATGTTATCGCTATTGTCGGTGGCTGGGTAATTGCTCTTTTTATTGCTCATGTAACCTCGACTATGTACTGGTCAGCTGTTAACGAAAGATTGATATTTGGAAATCTATTAGTCGGAATTGCTAAACCATTTGTCTTCTCATTTATCATAGCTTTTGTAGCCTGTTATAAGGGATTTACTTCCGAAGGGGGAACCAAAGGAGTTGGCCGTTCGACTACCCAATCGGTAGTTATAGCATCAATATCTATCCTGATCGTTAATTTCTTTATAACCAAAGTAGTTTTCTCATATCTAAGGGGGTGGGTATGATCGAACTCCGTAATCTGCATTTTTCATATGGTGATAAACCGGTTCTGAAAAATGTCAGCTTTAAAGTTGATGATAATGAGTCTCTGGTAATTATGGGGCCGTCTGGTTCTGGGAAATCGACCATATTACGCCTGATTTTGGGTCTGGAATGTCCACAGCAGGGGGAATTGCTTATTGATGGGAATAATATCTGTACCATGAAAGAGAACGACAAAAGAGAGCTTAGAAAGAATATCGGGATGGTCTTCCAGGCAGGAGCTTTGTTTGATTCACTGACAGTTGGCGAAAATATCGGTTATTACCTCTTTGAACATACTGATATGACTTTTGAAGAAATTGCCGCTAAAGCAGAAGAGATGCTTGGTTTTGTCGGCTTGGATTCTGAAGAAATCTGTGATAAACTGCCTGAAGAACTCTCAGGCGGAATGCAGCGGAGAGTTGCAATCGGAAGGGCTCTGCTTTCAACTGATCCTAAAATCATGCTTTATGACGAGCCTACTACCGGACTGGATCCACAGTCAACTGAAAAAATACTAAATTTGATCATGAAATTGCATCATGAAAAATCAATATCAACTATAGTAGTAACCCATCAGATAGTTGATGCGTTTGCAATTGCAGATCGGTTTGTGGTTATTTGGGAAGGGGAAAAGGCTTTCGATGGCAATCTGGATGAACTTCGTAATAGTACCGATGAGCGGGTGTTAGAGTTTTTAAGACCATTTAGAGATTCTTTTTACGATGTAGCCAAAAAAGATTTTGTTCATGGGATTTCATTTAATGATTAAGATTTTATTTTATTATTGTAATAATAGACAGAAATTGATAGGTTCCGTAATATGAAAAAAACAACTGGTGCTAAATGGAGTAGTCTTAAAGTAGGCTTGGTATTGATCTTTGCTATAGTAGTTATGTTCTGGGCTTCTCTGGGAGGTGGCGGGACTTCGATTTTCGATCCCAAAGGTCACTTTGACTGCTATTTTAAAAATGTCAACGGACTGGTAAGCGGTGCTCCAGTCTGGATGTCAGGGGTTGAAGTAGGAAATGTAAAATCGTTAAGTTTTGTCAATCTGGATTCTCTCAGGCAAGTTAAAGTAACATGCCGGGTCAAGAAAGATGTATGGGACATGTTAACTGAAGATACTCGTGTACAATTAGGTACAATCGGTTTTCTGGGTGATAAATATGTTGAAATTCTTCCCGGGACCAAAGGATTGGTGTCAATTGAAGAAGGGTCAGTTATACTGACCAAAGATGCCGGGGATGCTTCCGCTATGTTTAAAGCAGGTGAAGATGCTATTGGCGAAGCTCGGTCTGTTATTGATAATCTGGATACTTTATTATATCACATGAATCAGGGTGAAGGAACGCTGGGGCAATTAGCTGTTAATGATAAATTATATCATGATATGACAGCCTTGTTAGGCAAACTTACGCTATTGACTGCTGACCTACAGAAAAATCAGGAACGGATCGTTTCCTCGATTGAAAAGACAGCCAATTCAGTAGCCTCTCTTTCTGAAAAAGTAAACAACAGCGAAGGTACAATCGGCAAGTTGATAAATGATCCCAAGCTTTATGATAATCTGACTGCTATTTCTACTCGTATGGACAGCATTGTAAACAAGATCAATACTGCCGAAGGAACCCTTGGTTTGATGGTCAGTGATACGGGACTTTATGTTGAGATGACCAATCTGATGGCACGGGTCAACAATCTGGTTGCAGATATAGAAAAAAATCCAGGCAGGTATTTGAAGTTCTCGGTCTTTTAATTAAGTCGATCTAGTATCAATGGCAAATATTACGAGGGCAGGAATCCCTTCCTACACGACATGTATCTTTGTATAGTTGTAGGGACAGGTCGCGACCTGTCCCTACAATTGGATATTATTGATATTTTTTTGTGGGCGACACACGCTCTCGTGTTCCATTGTAGGGAACTATCCAGACTTACCAGTAGACGAGGGCGTCTGCCAGAGTAATATTATCAAACCGGGGCAGTGGCTAAGACAAATTCCAGTAATTTCAAGGCACCGGATTTTCCGCCCTCGCTGACTTCCATCGGCGGCCCCACACAGGTTGGACAACCCCGGCTGCAGGGACAGCTTTTAACATGCTGATAGGCTGCTTCAAAAAGTTGTTCCCGCTCCCTTAATAACTTTTCCGATAATCCAACCCCTTCGGGAATATTCTCATAAATATAAATTGCCGGTCTTTCCTCAAATGGGGATCGTACCTGTGAGATAGACCGTAAGTCACGAGGATCACACATTACCCAAAGCGGGGCAATTTTACCTAATACATTTGCCAGTCCTCTCAGTGCTCCACCAAATTCAGACGTATTGATATTAATCCTAAAGGGAATATCTCCCGGATAAATTATCCAGAAAGCGCTGGTATGCATTTCAAGTTCAGGTAAATTCAGTTTACCCGATCCGACATTCTCATGAGTTTTAAATTTTATCTTCTTGAACAGAACCGTGACACTGGTAACGGTCACCTCGCCGCATTTTAACTGGACATCTCCAAACGACTCCTCCTGATTGACAGCGAGAACCTTAAGGTCAGTTTTTGTTTCGGCGTCAGTATAGTAATCTACTTCGACCTCTTTGACATAAGCTTTGCGTCCCTCCCAGTCCAGGTTTGTAACCTGGTATTGCTGCGCATTGTGGAGATAGATAGCCTGCTGGTGCAAAAATACGGGAGCGGAATGATAGTCAACTTCGCCGATAACTCTCGACTTATCACTCTCATTGAGAATGACAAAATTTTCATGCGATACCGAACGCAAAGATACTTGTTGAGCCGGGTAAATATCCGATGACCAATGAAAGCGGTTGCCCGAATGTCGCACAAGGTTGGCCTCTTCGAGATATTCAAGAATTTCACGCGTGCCATCAATTGCCAGATATTCCTCTTCATCGATGGGTAATTCAAAGGCGGCGCATTTTAAATGGTTGGCTCTGATAATAAGATTGTTCGGATCGATGATTCCCGATTCGGGAGTGCGGTCAAAAATGTATTTGGGTTCAGCGGAAAGGAATTGATTGATAGCGGTCGAGTTTGAAACTAATATCGTCAAAGAAGTACTGCTTCGTCTTCCGGCTCGTCCAGCTTGTTGCCAGAGTGAGGCAATCGAACCTGGATAACCGACAATAATTGAAACATCCAAACTGCCGACATCGATACCGAGTTCCAGGGCATTAGTAGAAACAACTCCGGTGATATCACCATTCCGCAAACCCTGTTCAATTCGACGGCGCTCGTTGGGAAGATACCCGCCCCGATAT
>JBDRQG010000088.1:0-4277 GCA_043826475.1 bacterium | reverse complement strand
CGGGAAAAGCCCCAGGCGTATCAATCAATACCACTACCGGAACATTGAATTTCTCAGCTAATTCAAACAGACGCATGGCCTTTCGATAGCCTTCGGGATGAGCCATTCCAAAATTTCTGATAACCTTCTGTTTGGTATCTTTCCCTTTTTGCTGGCCGACAAACATCACTCGTTTATCATCAAGATACCCGAATCCGCCAACCATTGCCTTATCATCCGCGAAACAACGATCGCCATGCAGCTCGATAAAGCCGGTCGACATATTATTTATGTAATCAAGGGTATAAGGTCTTTTGGGGTGGCGAGACATCTGCACCCTTTGCCATCGAGTAAGATTTGAATAGGTTTTATCCCGGAGTCTTGTTAGTTTTTTCTCAAGAGATTCTATTTCATTATTAAGCTCAAGATCTTCCCCAACAGCAAAATCTTTCATGTCGGAGATTTTTTTCTCTAACTCAATAATTGGTTTTTCAAATTCAAGAAACGGACGATCACTCATACGGTATCCTACTAAGACAAGATCAAATACAAACTACCTCAATCGGAGCCAAAAACTCCACTAACCTATAAAGATACATAATAGGTTTACAATTACAACCTTAAAATGCCATAATTTTAAGACCCTTGAAATAAGATTAAATAGAAGTGACAGGGTTACTTGCGATTAATTGGCTGAGGGACAGGTAATATCGAAATCAAAATCAAATTCATCATAAGTATCAGGGGTAAAAGACAATATGAGACAATCCCAGGCTGATATTTGGTAAAATATTTCCAGACGGTATAATGATGATATAAATTTCTTCTAAACTTGCTCGCTTTACTCCCCTTACCCCACAGATGGACACCCCCGGCATCAGGGACATAATAATTGATATAACCAGATTCATTTAAGCGATTACAAAGGTCGACATCTTCCATAAACATAAAAAAGCGATGATCAAAACCCCCTATTTTCTTAAATAGTTCACGGCGAATCATCATCATCGTACCTGCTGCGGCAGGAATAGGAGTTATGGAATCATAATCAGGGAGAGTATATCTGCTTCCATTACCTAAATATTTCGAAATAGCTGATCCTCTTGAAAAGACCATATTTTCATAATTAGGGAATTTACGGCAGGTGGACTGGAATGATCCATCCGGGAAACGCATTCTTCCCACAGCAGTCCCAACATTCTCTTTGGAACGAATAACATCTTGTAGATGCTCTATGGCATATTTATCAATACTTACATCAGGATTTAAAAACAAGAGATAATCACCTGTAGCATTTTCTGCTGCAATATTACAGGCTACTCCAAAGCCCAGATTATCGGAATTACGAATAATTTTTGCATGAGGGAAATATTCTTTAATAACATCAGGCGAATTATCCGAGGAACAGTTATCGACATTTATAATTTCCAGGGGAGTACCGTTGGTATTGGCCTGAATGCTTTTAAGGCAATTTTCCAGTGGTGGCATGGAATTATACGTAATAATTACAACTGAAACTGTTCCGTAATCATGACTCATAATATATAATCTACTTTAACCTTCCAAAAATCGACTTTAATCTTAACCACCATACCATATAAATAGCTTCCCGAACAATCTTTTTAGACATTTTGGACTCACCTGCTGTACGATCAACAAAAATTATTGGAATTTCCTTGATTGTAAAGCCTCTTTTCCAAGCTCTCATGGACATTTCAATCTGAAATGAATACCCTGAGGATTCCACCGCATCAAGATTTATTTCCTCTAAGACCTTGCGGCGAAAACACTTATAACCTCCGGTAGCATCGCGAAGAGGCAAGCCGGTAACAATTCTGGTGTAGGAATTGGCAAAATATGATAACAAAAGCCGCGACATGGGCCAGTTTATCACATTTACACCGGTAATATATCGTGAACCGATTACCAGATCATAATGCTGAATTTCTTTCAGGAAATTTTTTATATATTCCGGTCCATGAGAAAAATCAGCGTCCATTTCAAAAATAAAGTCAAATTCTCTTTCAATGGCCCATTTAAATCCGGCTATATAGGCTTGGCCAAGTCCTTCTTTCTTAGGACGATGCAATACCTCAACTTTGTTTAATTCTTCGGAAAGTTTATCCGCCACCTGGCCGGTTCCATCGGGAGAATTATCATCAACAATTAGAACATGAATACGGGGATCCATTGGTAATACGGCATGAACAATCTTTTCTATGTTCTCCCGTTCATTATACGTTGGAAAAATAATCAAAGCACGTTGTGTATGCGGCATCAGGAAGTCTCTTTCAATTTATTACGATCCATAATTGCTTTAAAACCATAAAAGCCAAAAATAAACAACAGATATAAGGATGTCAACCAAGTCACTAATTTACCTGTTCGATATCTTTGAGATTTATACACAAAAGATACTTCTTTAGCTCCATCTGGTACAGCCACAGCCCGGAAAGTTCCGTAAGCCCTGAGAAGCTTCGCCTCATGGCCATCAATCGCCACCTGCCAGGCATCATAATAATTATCAGTTAAAACCAAAATTTTATTTCCGGTAACATTCAAACCAACAATAACCGTATCTTCAGAATAGTGCTCAATCCAGGCTGAATCGGAAATCAATGTATCAGGTATTATTTTCAACCCCGGTTCTTCTTCGAGATAGACGATATTGCGAAGGCTGTCGGTCCCCTCAATTACAACCGGATATATATCCTTCCGGTCATTAAACACTTTGTATTTATCAACAATATATGCTCGTGGGAAAGCGTTATTATTTTGAATAATTTGAACTCCGCCATAATTAAAAACTGATGGAGTAGGCATATCACCCAGAGAATTCTCAACTAAACTCTTGTTACCAGGAATGATAATATATTTTGCACCTACCAGATTTAAAAAGTTGGGTTCTCCTTGATTTAATAACATCGGCCCCCCTAATAAATCATCGTACCATCGCAACTGGTTACCATGATAACCTACTACAACAGGTATTTTAAAATATGGCAGTAGATCAAATGGTAACACTCGTCTATTAAAAACTCGGAAATATTCGTCCTTCTTTTGCGTAAAGAAATCAGTGACCGCAGTTGGCCGCCAAGTCTGATCCTGATTATAAGTGCTAATAAAGCGGCTGTTGAACCTGACACCATCTATTACCGGAACAAAGGCCAAAGCGGCCAAAATACCTATACCCATTTTCTTTGATTTAAATAACCAGATACATAACGAGGCTATCGTTACAAATAGAAAAGCCATCCAGAACCCTGTTGTAATCGAGGGAAGATCTCGGTAGGCAGCATCAAGTTTGGTAAAGCTCTGCTGGATCCCTGTGGTTGATGCTTCACTGTAGAAAATTGAGCACCACAAATTCATCATCCCTCGTCCAGCCACAGAAAAGAGCAAAGCCATCAGAAGCAAAAGGCCAGGGAAGCCAAACAATAGATAATGATATTTTGGATTAGTCTCCTGTTTCCCCTTATTGGATTCAATTAAATTCTGAATCCCAATGCCAGCCAGAAGAGCGGCGGAAAATGAAAAGATAAACATAATCATTGATGGAGCTCGAAGGGAACTTACTTTTGGTACTATATAGTAAAAGAGTTTGAAAACAGGAGTAGTATCACCAAGAGCATACAGTAAGGCCAAGATAGCCAGCCCTCCAAAGAAATAGACAATTTTCCTCCGAACAAAAACTAAGGCCAGCAAGGCGAGGAAAAATGTCACCCCTCCTACTGCTTCAGAGTTATCCTTAAAAGCATTTTTCCCCCAGTATATAGTATTTGCCTTCTGTGCACTGGTCCCAGGAAATTCCGGAACAACCAATGACATAGCTTCTTCTTCGTGCATCGACCATGAGGTAGCCCAGTCCCATCCGCTTTTTGTATCACCTCTCGGAGAAAATTGACTGGTATAAATATAACCCGGATAAAATTGAATGGCTGATATAAGCAGACCTATTACCACGGCATAAATGACAAGGAAACCCGGTTTGACCACTAAACCAATTTTACCGCTATCTTTCCAGATAAAGAACAATTTATAGATGGTATACAGGGTCACTACCCAAAGAGTGAAATAGGACATCTGGGCGTGGGGGGATAAAATAATAAATCCAATGACAACGCCCAATAGGGTAAAATTGAGAAATGGTTTTTTTTCAAAGCCCCGATCCAGAAAGAGTAATACCAATGGGAAAAGGGTAGTGACAAATATCTTGCCATCATGTCCGGGGGCTACTAATGAAATCAGATAAGAAGCAAACATATAACATGTCACTGATACCAGGGAGGCGACTTTGG
>JBDRQG010000087.1:0-3761 GCA_043826475.1 bacterium | reverse complement strand
ACGTACTCAGATTAAAAAAAAGAAGGAAGGTAGAAATGCGAAATGTTTTAATGTTATGTTCTTTACTAATGAGTTTTTTAATCTCAGGTTCTGTTCTGGCCGAACTATCTGATCCTTATGAAATTTATCTCAAACATTATGAAGCGACAGGGGGACTGGAAAAGCAAAAAGCTATCCAATCAACAATAGTCGAAGGAGAGTTGGATCTGGTGGGAACAGGCTTGAAGGGGAGCTTCAAACAATGGAATGAATTACCACTGAGGAGCCGACAGGAAGTTGATTTGACAATTATCCAACAAACAACCGGTGACAATGGAGAGAACGCCTGGTCGGTCGATCAGAATGGAAAATTACAGATCAACCGAGATGAGATTACTTTAAAGCAGCGCAAACTTCAAAAGCTTATCGCCGAGTTTGATCACCTTAATAAAAATTCAGAGTTTATAAAGCTGGATTTTCTGGGTATGGATACGGTCGGGGATAAAAATTGTTATATCGTCAGGATGACCAACACTATCAATGATGATACTACCGTAAGCTATTTTGACAAAGAGAGTTTTTATCTTTTAAAATCATCTACATTTACACCCTCCGGGCAGTCAATTACCATCAATAGTGATTTCCGGGAGATCGATGGTTTGATTGTATCATACAAACAGGAAATGACGATGCTGCCGGTTAATATGACTCAGGTTACTAATATCACAAAAATGGAATTTAATACCCCGATAAATCCTTCAATTTTTGAGCCACCAACTACAGATGTAGAGGATTTTGTCTTTACGAATGGGAAAAGCGTTGAGAATTTGAAATTCGAATTTATAGAAAATCATATCTACTTTCCAGTGACAGTTAATGGTCTTACAAGGATTTGGGTGCTTGATTCGGGAGCCGGGGCGACAGTAGTTGAAAACAATTTTGCGAGAGAATTGGGTTTGGAATTAGAGGGTAAAATGAAAGGGTCCGGGGCAGGCAATCTTGTTGATGTTTCTTTTGTTCAGATACCACCATTAGAAATATCCGGACTGGGATTGAATTCCCAAAAAGCAGTAGCTATTGAACTGGCTTCTCTGTTTCAAATGTGGGTAGGGATGGATGTCGCAGGGATTCTTGGTTATGATTTTCTTTCCCGAGTTGTGACAAAAGTTGATTATGCTAACGAGTTGATATCATTTTATCATCCCGACAGTTTCAGCTACAATGGAAATGGGACAATAATAGATGCACCTGTCTCTAAGGAAAATATGTTTCATCTTCCCCTTATTGTTGATGGGGAATATGGCGGGAAATGGAATCTTGATCTGGGTGCGGGGGGAATGAGCTTTCATTATCCCTTTGCAAAAAGCAATGGTATTCTTGATAGAAAAGGAATAACCGGTCTTGGGCATGGAGCCGGTGGGTCAATTCCAGAGATGAAAGACAGATTTAAAACAATTGAATTTGCCGGATTTAAAATTGATAATCCGATTATTTCATGGCCATTGGAGAAGGGAGAAGGGGCATTTTCCAGCGGTGATTTGACCGGTAACCTTGGTAACACAATTCTAAGGCATTTTATCCTGTACCTCGATTATAATAATGAACGGGTAATAGTCGAAAAGGGGGATGATTTTGGGAAAGAATTTCCTGAAGATCACAGTGGTTTGCAAATAGCTTATATGCCCGATAAAGGCGTAACAGTTAACTGGGTGTCAGAGGGAACGCCGGCTGACAAAGCGGGACTTATGGTTGATGATATTATTCTAAGTATTGATGGAAAGAATTGCGAAGCGTTGGGTGGAATTATAGGAATAAAGGAGATGCTTCGTAGTGATCCAGGTACAACTTACAATGTGATAATAAAGCGCGGGGAAGAAGAACGCGAACTGAAACTGACCTTAGCTGATCTCTTTAACTAATACAATTTACATTATAAAAAAAAGCAGCCAATAATTAATTGGCTGCTTTTTTTAACTTCGCTGGATGATCAACAGTCGGGGGGAGTTGGTCCGGATTTAAATAAGTAATTGACTAACCATACAATATCATTAACTAAAATATTTCCATCCAACGGTATGGCGCAGTCGCCTTCATCCAGACATTCCGGAGCAGATCCACTTTTAAAAATATAATTGACCAGCAAGACAATATCGTTAACTAATACTGCTGCATCTTTAGGCAGGGCAACATCCCCTCTTAATTGACAACAACCTTCGCAAACATCACCAACATTATTCTGGTTTGTGTCAGCCTGATCCGGGTTGTAGTCATTAGGGCAATTGTCGCAGAGATCTCCAATACCATCAGCGTCAACATCCATTTGATCCAGGTTGTAAATTTCAGGGCAGTTATCACAAACATCACCGAGGCTATCGTTGTCAAAGTCTGCCTGATCAGTATTTACAGTATTCAAACAGTTATCACAGAGGTCACCAATAAGATCACCATCGGTATCAGCTTGATCGGTATTATAATCATCAGGACAATTATCACAAGCATTGCCGAATCCATCATTATCTGAATCCAGCTGATCCGGATTGAATACTGTCGGACAAATATCCACATTTCCGCAAATGCCATCACCATCCCAGTCGTTATAAAAATCTTCCGGACAGGCATCGCAAAGATCCCCGATACCATCAGCATCGGTATCAAGCTGATCCGGGTTATAAGTATTGAGGCAGTTGTCGGGATGACAGGTATTACCAGGTTGATCGGGATCACCAAATCCGTCGCCATCACTATCTATACAGGCATCACATTCATCCAGGATATAGTTGCCATCGGCGTCAAGAGGAGAACCGGGTCGGAAGGCAAGCCCCCTCGGAGCGATCATTCCGACATCGTTGCGAATGAATCTTCTGAAGTAGCGCTTTTCCGGATAGAGATATTCAAAAACCTGTTGGGCGTCTCCGGTTTCAACTACATATATATGGCCATTTGGCCCGATTCTGACTCCCCAGGGACTGGTTGGAAAGTAATCATCATTGATTGGTCCAATCATGGCACCTGTAGTTCCATCGTATTCGAGGACGGTATTGTTGATGTAAATAGCAATAACGATATTTCCGTTTGGTAAAATTGCCATTCCTCTGGTAGCAGCTGGTGAGCCGGTTATCGAAGATACTAATGTGCTGACATAAGCTCCGGTGGTGCCATCATACTCGACTATTTGATCGAGGTAGGTAGCTACATAAAGATTGCCATTTGGGGCAAATTCTAATGCCAACGGGGCTGTCATGCCTGTTTCACTTGAGGAGATAAAAGTCCCGATAAGAGCTCCGGTAGAACCATCATATTTTATTATTTGATTTGATCCATAGCTGCTGACATAGAGGTTTCCATCAGGACCGAAAGTCAAAAATGTCGGACTGTTCAAACCCCCGCTTCCCGAAGTGACAAAATCGGAAACTGTCCCATTGTCCACATTGATTTTCAATATTTTATTATCGTTATAACTTGATACATAAAGCTGTCGGTCGGGTCCAAAGTTACAATCCCAGGAGTTATTTACCAACCCATATGCGAGGTTTTGAATTGGAAGGCCGCTGATGGCATTATATTCTCGAATAAATGAACTCTGATCAGTAACATAGATATTAAATTGTTTCGTTAGTTCATCAAGATCGCCGATTGCATTATTGTTACAATCCTGACATTCATCGGGGATGCCATTATTATCCCAATCATCTTTCATGCCATATTTAATCTCATAAAAGTCGGCAATACTGTTTCCATTACAATCAGGATCACATACATCAGGGACATTATTGCCGTTTAAA
>JBDRQG010000086.1:0-19414 GCA_043826475.1 bacterium | reverse complement strand
CCTGTGGTTTGTGCTCTTTTGATGAATGCTCTGGGCGAGTTGAGTTAATTAAATTATTTCCGATATATATCATATGCAATATTTATTTATTATATGGGTCTGCCTCTTTGGGCTGGTTATTGGTTCTTTTCTTAATGTCGTTATTTATCGCCTTCCCCTTAAAATTATGTTCAAAAATAGCCGTTCGGCCTGTCCAAAATGCGGTATTCAATTAAAATGGTACCATAACATCCCCTTGGTCAGTTATTTATTTTTAGGGGGGAAATGCGCCTTTTGCAAAAAAGCAATTTCTATTAGATACCCTTTGGTTGAATTAAGCAATGCCTTGTTCTATGTCTATTTTTATATGACCTTCGGTTTGACATATAATTTCATAGTCTTTTCAATATTATCATCACTTCTGCTGACAATTATTTTTATCGATTATGACTATCAGATAATCCCAGACTCAATAACCCTTCCCGGAATGGTTTTGGGATTAGCAGTCTCTTTTTTACCAAATGGTATGGGCATTATAAATTCTATCATTGGCTTGTTGGCTGGTGGAGGATCGTTGTATTTTATCGCTCTGCTAGGTGATTGGCTTTTTAAAAAAGAGTCGATGGGAGGAGGGGATATCAAAATGGCCAGCATGTTAGGCGCCTTCCTGGGCTGGCAAAAAGTTCTCCTGATTTTTTTATCTTCGGCTGTGATTGGATTGTTTGTCTCCGTTATTGTTCTTTTTATCTCAGAAAAATTCCGCAGGGAGAGAGTGATTCCATTCGGACCGTTCCTGGCCATAGCCGCCTTTCTGGCTATTATATACGGGGATAATATTATCAATTTCTATCTTGGTCATGTTGTCGGGCTGGCGATGTAAGTTATAATCTGAACTCATCAGGCTATTATGTTTAAATTTATCAAAGGAAATCAATTTGAGTCGAAAGTTCATCTCGGCTTATTAGCTATTATATTCATCCTTCTGTTTATTAATTTTACCTCTAATTATATTATTTTTAAAGCCAAAGAAGTAAAGCGTCAGGAGTTAACCGATCATTTTAACATTGCCGCCTTGGCGATTAACCGAATTGTCGAGGATATAAATATAACTAATCTTTCTGAGGAGCAGGAAAGAGAATTCAAACAGGATTATCAGCTAAGATCGGTATTCCTATTTCCAACCCAGCCGGAGAATTCATCGATTGAAGCAAAGAGATTGTGGTTTGCCACTATTGCATCTAAGCTTCCGGCTAATCTAATTCCGGAAATGGCCGGGAAACTTCTAACTTCAAATTTTACAGCGGTTACACGGGGTATTGAAAGCGAATATTATTACGTTAGCCCGATAACTACCAAAAGCGGACGATATCTTTTGGTCCTCTCCGGGGACAATCATGAACTTGCCTTTTTTGATGACAGCCAGTGGCTGATATTTGTAACTGGAATAATAGCATCTGTAATTATGGCTATAATTTATCTCTTCCTTTCCCGTTCTATCTTCTCCCCATTCAGGAGAATTAAAAACAAAGCAAAACAGGCTGGCCGAGAACTAGAAATATCTTCCGATGATGCTGATGCTATCGTGGCTGAATATAGTTCGGTAATTAGTGAACTCCGGGAAAAAGAGCGCCAGCTTCTAAAACTTAATGCAGAGATTACCCATAAAGCAGATTCGCTGGAACAGTTCAATGACTATTTGTTAGCCTCGATTAACTCCGGCATTATAACTGTGGACAATGAGGGAACAATTAAAACAGTTAATGATGCGGCTCTATCTATAATAAATATCGAATATGAAAAGGTAATAGGAAAAGCCTTTAGTGATATATTTGCCAATGACCAAAGTATTTCAAAAATAATTTCTGACAGCATATTGAATAAAGAAAATCAAAAATATCGTGAGCTTGAGTTTATATCAAACGATAATAAAAAGATGTTTCTCGGTATCGCTACCTCAAACATAACCGACTCAAAAAAAGAATCAATCGGAGTTGCAGTTCTGATGAATGATCTCTCTGAAATTACTCAGTTGAGGAAAGAACTCGAAAACCGGCAAAAATTGGCTACATTAGGGGAAATGACGGGGGGGCTGGCGCATCAGTTACGAAATTCGATGGGAGCCATGTCCGGATATTTGACTCTTTTGAAGAGAAGATCAGAGAAAAAAGGTTTTGAAGATGAAAGCATTGAGGCTCTGATAAATGAATCCCGTGAGGCACAGATTCTGGTTGAAAGATTTCTGCATTTTTCAAAACCACTGCAGTTAAATTGTGAAACTATTATTATCAATGATTTGATCCGGGATGTGATCGATAGTATGCAGGTTAGGGATAATTGTGAAAAGATAACATTTGAAGTTTCGAATCAGCCTTTAATTTCTGTTGATCTGGATGGACTTTTGTTTAAACAGGCTCTGACAAATATAATTGATAATTCAGTCAATTCTTATGAATCAGGTCAGGGGACGATCAATATTTCCCTGGCATCAGTAAATAATGAATTATGTATCAAAATTCAGGATTTTGGCTGTGGAATCAAATCTGATAACCTTGAGAAGATATTTACACCCTTTTATTCTTCACGCCCTTCTGGATGCGGTCTCGGACTTCCTTTAGCTGGGAAAATTATCAATATGCATTCAGGAAGGGTAATGGTTGAATCAGAACCGGGGAAAGGGACAATATTCAGCGTTATTTTACCCTGTAATAAGGCAATTTCATATTCTGACCCAAAAAAAATGTCTCAAGTCGCTCCAATATCATAATTCATGAAAAAATACCTTTAGTATTTTTAATTTTATATTATATTTGTGCCCATTATTTCAGGAGGATTATATGTTTTCATGTTCTGATTTTAGAAAAGGCTTAAGAATAATAGTTGATGACCAGCCTTATTATGTAATTGAATACCAGCACTTCAAAATGGGCCGCGGAAAGGCAAATATACGCACCAAGTTAAAGCATATTAAAACCGGTGCTGTGGTCGAAAAAGTATTCGGATCAAATGATTCTTTCAGGACGCCCGATATGGAAGATCGCAAAATGCAGTATCTGTATGAAAACACCGGCGAATATGCCTTTATGGATTCGACAACTTTTGAACAGGTTTCCATACCGGTTGATAAACTGGGTGATGCCAAATGGTATCTTCTGGAAAATACCGAGTATAAAGTTCTCTTTCTTGATGGAGAAGCATTATCCGTTGACCTCCCTTCATCAGTAATTCTGGATGTTATATCGACCGAACCGGCTATCAAAGGGGATACTGTATCAAATATCACCAAACCGGCTACACTACAAACCGGACTGGAAGTAAAAGTACCTCCTTTCATTAAAGAGGGGGATAAGGTCAAAGTTGATACCCGAACCGGGGAGTACCTGGAACGCGCCAATTAAAATCATGACAGGTAATTATCGTGTCATTGGAGTAGATGAATCGGGCAAAGGTGATTTTTTCGGTCCTTTGGTTATTGCCGCTTTTTTAGCCTCAGATAATGATAAAGAAAAGCTGGCTGTTTTGGGTGTCAGGGATGGGAAAAAAATCTCTGACAACAGGCTGCTTGAGATTGATGAAAAGATCAGGTATTCATATCCCCATTGTATTGTTGTCGTTGATCCTGAAACCTATAACCGTCGCTACAAAAAGATTAAAAATCTGAACAAACTTCTGGCTGATGGCCATGCTGAAGCTATCGCTGGAGTTCTAATTGAAAACAAGGCTGACAGGATCATAGTAGATCAGTTCGGCAAGCCGGAATTAATAGAGAATGCTCTTCATCTAAAGGGTTGTAAGATTGAATTACAACAGCGTTTCAGAGGGGAAGAAATAATCCAGGTTGCAGCAGCATCAATACTGGCCAGGGCGGCATTTATCAGGGAAATAGACAAATTATCTGAAAAATATAAATCAAATATTCCCCGAGGAGCATCCTCATTAGTAGATAAAGCGGGGCAGCAGCTGGTTGACAAATTCGGGATTGAAATTCTTGAAAAAGTATCCAAGATGCACTTCAAAAATTACAGCCGGGTTGTCAACCCGAGTTTATTTTCTATGTAAAATCAGGCCATAATCTACCAGTTTTAATCAATTAATCTCTGCTCTTTTGAGTCAAAAATTCCTAATAATTCAAAAATTTGAAATTCTAATTATGCTGTTACAGAGGTATAATTATGACTTTTTCAAGCGTAAGCATAAGTTGTTATAAATAAGAGACATAGAGTCGTGCTTGTGTTTTTGAGGCAGGATTTTACCAATTGATGGGAGGGTTCATTTAGCTTATTCATAACTAATAAGAGAGGGGAAAATGCCGATAATCCTATAAATAAAAATAAGTTACGTATCGGAGGTCAAATGGCGGGGAATTTTATAGATTTAGCTGTCTCCTTGTTTTTTTTAACAGCTCTGATTTTTACCGCTAAATCTAAATCGCATATTTCTGAAGAAAATAGTGAAGCTTATAAATATATCTCATTCGGATTATCAATCCTGTCATTGTCATCAGTTTCACATTTATGTTTTTTTCAGGGTTTTTTCGATACGATACCGTTTTTATCAGAGGAATTATTTTATAGCCTTACATTTTGGATACTGAACATTACCGGAATAATCCTATTGGCAAATGGAATTACCTACTGGCTGCCATTAAACCAATCATTGAGAAAATATAATAAGCAGCATTTCAGGCATATAAGCCTATTGAGGGATTTAGAGCAATTAATTTCCATCGAGAAACGAGCAGATAATATTCTTAATAAGTCTTTGGAGCATATGGTCGAGCATTTTGATGCAACTTGGGGGGTTGTCTATATGTATTCCAATCTTGAAACAAAGTTGTATTATTTAAACAGTACCGGTATTACAAATGATCAATTAGCCAACATAAATTTAAATAATGATATATTAAGAAAAAGAAAGTTTGATAAAATATCATTTAGTAATGAAAATATTTTCAACTTCACCGGGGAAATGACAACCCCACAAATTATTCTGCCTGTTTTAGTTGATAATAAAGTTGCGGCTGTCTATCTGCTCTGGTTCGAGGGTTTATTTACATATGAAGATGATCAGCTAATACTAAAAAATGCAGTTGAAATTGTCGCACGTGCTATAAAATCAAGAAAAGATGATCTGGCGCTAAAGCATTATTACACCAGTGATAAGCAGTTGGAGCGTATTCAAAATATTATCATTGATAGTACTGATGTAAGGGATAATTTAATCAAAGTTGTCAAATATCTTAAGAGTATCATAGATATAGATTACCTCTCTTTGTATATTGAATATTCCCCAAAAGACATTCATCGTTTTACTATTGGTTCTAACGGAACAATTTTGTGTGAAAAAGGTTTGGACCAGAGTTTTCTTCGGGCGGCTAAAGTTATGGTACATCAAAACGATCGAATTGAAATTGTCCGGGAAAGTAATATAAATACTTATGCATCCATGAAGTCTTTGCTGAAGAAGAGTAATATGAAAACTCTTATTTCTCTTTCATTGGAGAATAACAAAGGCTTGTTATTAATCGGATCAGAAATTGATAGATCGGTCTCCAACAGGGAAATATATTTATTACAAAAGTTACGTACTATTTTCGGGCATTATATTTCAAAAGAGATTAATAAATTTAACAAAGAGATGTTGACCGGAAGATCTACTGTAGCCAATAAGTTGCTTGGCGAGATATTAACCAAAGGGAGCGAACAGCAAGCTTATGAAAAAGCTGTCCGGGTTATTATGAAAGAACTCAGAACTTCTCTTGTCAGGATATCTTCTTTTGAAGAAGATGGAACTTTTCTTAAATCCCGAGCAATGAGCGTTGTTCATCCCCATAATGATTTGATACCGGAAGACGGCTACATGGTTATGTCTCTTATGCCCACGATCCAAAAGATTAGAGAATCCGGAAAAACAGAGCTGATCAATCAGGATAATCCGGATTGCAGAATCTCTATGGCGGAAGCGGGGCAGATATATTCGACAGCATTGAATACTGCTCTTCTGGTTCCAATAAAAGTCGGGAATGAAGTCGTAGGAATTATTTCTCTGGCTGATCGACGGAAAGGGACCAGGTACCAATATACTGATGATGATATTATGTTTATTTCTTTAATCGCAAAAATATTATCGGTTTCGCTAAATATGAATTCAATTGAGTACAGTACAAAACGCGATAGATTTAGAGTCAATAAGATTCGGAATATAAAACAAACGCCTGAAATAAAAAATTCAATAAGATCTCTCCTTTTTGGAATTAATGGTTCGGTAGAGATGATTAAGTCTCATTATCCACAAAATGAAGAAAATCTAAATCGATATTTTAATATTATTGATAGAAATATTAACTTGATCAATGAACGTATTGCCGATTCATCGCAATCGGTAAATCACAATGAGCACTTGGTGAAATTATAGGAAATCTTTCATCTGTAGACAGGAATAGGACATCATGAATAAGTACACTTCAAGCAAGCTGATTCAAAAATATTATCATTCGCAAATGGGTTTTAAATTAGCCGGTATTATTTCTCAGGTAGATACTGCCTCTCAGGTTATCTCCCGAATACTAAAAGCAGATTTTATCGGTGTCTATTATTCTAAAGAGGAGAATAATAATCTGATCCCGGTCTCTTATCAATATGGTCATCATGTCTCTATCAAAAATCTGGATTTACTTGAGAAACACTGGGAGGAAGCTGATCCTGAATCTGTTTTTGCATTGCCTGAAATGATCGATCTCAATCCCAAAAAGAATAAAGATAATGCCAAAGATGACTTTGGCCTTTCCAATAGCTTTGCAGCTTCATATCAATACCCTTACTATCTGGATGGTAACCTGAGGCTTATGTTTGTTTCCTACTGGTTTGAAAAACCGAAAAAGATCGATTTGGATACGAACAGCCTCCTGGATCTGGTATGTAAAATGGTTTCATCAGCTCTAAGTGTAGCTGATCAGCTGATGATTGTAGAAAACTATTCCAGTCGTCTCTCTTCATTATTGCCGATATTCGAAGTCCCTCTCGGTGCAATGAGCATAAATCAATTGATAAGCCAGGTGATAGAACAGGTAAGCGAAGTCATCCCTGGAAAGGCTGTTTATCTCTTTTCGCGAAGAAAAACCAACGATGAACTGACTCTTAACGAATTCTACAATACCGATAAACCATCGGAAGAATTTACATCATATTTAAAAACATATATTACTCCTTTATTCGAAACTAGACTTTCGGATGATACGACCAAGTATCGATGCCGTCCGATCAGCAGCCTTGAGAACAGCTTATTTAATGAAGCGGTTGCATTGGAAATTTCACCTGATGAAACTCTTCAAATGATGCTGGTTATTTGTATCAAGAAAGATGATACCCTGGCTCCAAATGACAGAGAACTTCTCTCGGTATTTTCTATTTTCAGCCAAACCGTTCTCCGTAATGCTCTGTTATATAAAAGATTAAAAAAAGCCAATCTTCTATTGGAAGAATCTTCTGAACGACTGGCAAATATTGAAACTATTGCTGCTCTGGCTGATATGACTTCCGGTTTGGCACATGATTTTAACAACATCTTTGGGGGAATTGTCGGCCGCCTGCAGTTGATAAAGCTTAAATGTGAAGATAATAATTTTTCCTATGAGCTGGACAAGATTGAAAAATTAGTTCTTGAAGGAGCCTTTACTGTTAAAAGGATTCAGGAATTTTCAAGCAGCACCAAACACCGGGAATTGAAGACTATTGATCTGTGTGAGGTTGTATCTGATTATTTAGATAATAATAATAGTAAATGGCATCATGCCGCTATGGAAAAGAATGTTAAGATAGTTACCAATATAGAACTTAATGAAGCTATTATTAAAGGGAACAATGATGATTTGATTACCGTCATTGAAGAACTTCTTAAAAACGGAGTAGAACATTCTCCAATCGACAATACAATAGAAATTTCTATTAGCGAAAAAGATGACAAAATCTTACTGTCAGTAAAAGATAATGGCCAGGGCATTCCAAAAGATATGCATACCAAAGTATTTTATCCCTTCTATTCCACCAAAACGGAAAGAGGGGCAGGGCTGGGTTTATCGGTAGTACAGGGGATAGTCAGCCGTCTGCAGGGAAAAGTGGAGTTGGAATCTTCCCCTGAAACCGGAACAAGATTTATTCTTAAATTTAATTGCTCCGATGGTTATATTGATACATCAAAGATCATGACTCAACAGACAGAAAAATTAACCAAAAATATTTTGGTTGTTGACGACGATGACGATGTCAGAGAAGTATTAAAAGATACTCTCCAACTGGCCGGTCATAAAATTGTTGATTGTCCTGATGCCTATACAGCTCTTAAAGAAATTGAAAAGAATTCATTCGATCTCATCATTACAGATTTAGGCATGCCGGGCATGACCGGACTTGAGATGTCCGAACAAATTCATAAAAAATATCCACAAATCCCCATAGTAATGATCACGGGCTGGGGAACTCAGTTAAGTACTGATGAAACAGCTCGAAATGGAATTGTTACAGTAATGTCCAAACCCTTCCATTTAAAGGATGTTAGGGAGATGGTGGATGTGGTGTCCTGCAAATAATTCATTTTACTGTTGCCTTTTAAGATAATACATATATATTTATAAAAATTAACGATCTTCGGGGTGAGGCGAAATTCCTCGACCGGCGGTTAAAGCCCGCGACCCCCGCTTTTGCGGGGCTGAACTTGTGAAACTCAGGTGCCGACGGTACAGTCCGGATGGTAGAAGATGGTCGTGCTGATTTTATATATATAGGGATGCTTTCTTATATATATAAAAGAGGCATTTGTGCCTGCCCCCGGAGTTATACTTTGGGGATTTTTTATGGCCTTACTGACCGACATTGAGATTATGAAGCTGGCTTTGAGCCTGGCAGAACGGGGAAGGTATAAAACTGCACCCAATCCGATGGTCGGAGCGGTAATTGTCAAAAACAATAAAATCATCTCAAAAGGTTATCACCACAAGGCCGGGAGTGATCACGCGGAAATTGATGCTTTCAAAAAGGCAAAAACTTCAATTAGAAACTCAACTCTCTATGTTACTCTGGAACCCTGTTGTCATACCGGACGAACCGGTCCGTGTACTGAGGCTATCATTAAAGCAGGAATCAAAAAAGTTGTAATTGCTGCCAGAGATGCTGATCCCAGAGTTAAAGGGAAAGGGATAAATATTCTCAAAAAAGCCGGAATTGATGTAAAAGTCGGATTACTTAGAAAAGAATCAATTAAATTAAACGAAGCCTATTTCCATTATAATCTTTTGCATAGACCTTTTGTTATTCTAAAAGAAGCCCAATCTATAGATGGCCGGATTGCAACGGTTACTGGTGATTCGAAATGGATTTCATCACCGGAATCACTAAAAATGGTGCATGGTCTGCGGGCTGAAGCGGATGCGGTATTAGTCGGGATGGGGACGGTTCAAAATGATAATCCATCACTAACCGTTCGTCATATTAAGGGTAACGATCCATATCGAATTGTTTTAACCAAGTCTATGAAATTCCCCAAGAACTGTAATTTAATCAAACACAATCAAGACTTTAAAACTATTGTAGCTTCTTCATCTGATCAAATAGAGAAATATTCAAAAAAGAATAGAAATGCTAATCTGATATACTGGAATATCAGTGAACTTAGAAATGGCTCTTTGAGTTTAGATGATTTATTAAAAAGGGCCGAAGAATTTGGAATAAGAAGTCTCCTTGTTGAAGGGGGAAGCGAAGTAGCTACGTTATTTCTGAAAGCGAAGCTTGTTGATAAATACATTGCGGTTATTTCTCCCAAAATAATTGGTTCGGGTATTAACAGTGTTAATGATTTAAATATCAGAAAAGTTATTGATTCAATCACCTTTAAAGAATCAGAGTTTATTCCGAGCGGTTGTGATTGTTTGTTTATCGGTTATCCGGATTGGAGCAGGAAATAATGTTTACCGGTTTAATAGAAGATGTTGGTCTGGTTAGTGAAATAAAATCTCGAAATAACTACCGTCTTCTAACCATTGAATCAAAAACCATAACCGAGGAACTGAAGCTTGGTGATTCGGTCTCCTGTGATGGAGTCTGTCTTACTGTGACCGGCATTTTCTCTAACAAATTTTCAGTTGAAGCATCCCAGGAGACCGAAGCCAGGACAATTCTAAAATCATATAATAAAGGCTCTAAGATAAATCTGGAGAGAGCCTTAAAGATCGGGTCTCGTTTAGGCGGTCATTTTGTCTCAGGGCATATTGACTGTATCGGTGTCGTGGACACTCTTACCATGGTTGGCGACTCATTAAAAATAAAAATAAATTACGATAAATCATTTGATAAATATGTTATCGAAAAGGGATCAATAGCTATCAATGGTATTTCACTTACCATAAATGAAATCAGTTCCGGTTCGCTTTCAGTAAATCTCATTCCGCATTCAGTTGATAATACTACTGTCAGTAGCTGGAAAAAAAGCGATTCGATCAATCTCGAATTTGATATGATAGGGAAATATGTGCTCAATATAAATCAAAATAAGAATAATAATACTTTAACCAAAGATAAGCTCTTTGAATGTGGATGGTAGTTATGACTGAACCAAAATTTAACACGGTACCGGAAGCTATCGAAGACATAAAGGCAGGCAAGTGCGTAATTGTCGCTGACGATGAGGATCGTGAAAACGAAGGCGATCTCATCATGGCTGCCGATAAAGTCACACCGGAGATGGTAAACTTTTTTGCCAAGCACGGTCGAGGACTTATTTGTGTCTGTATGCCTGAAGACAGAATGAAAAAACTTCAGCTGCACCCGATGGTTGATAACAACACAGCTCTGCATGGAACCAGATTTACGGTTTCGGTCGATGCTATAGAAGGGACCACTACCGGTATTTCTGCCGCTGATAGGTCTGTTACAATAAAAGCGTTAGCCAGTACTGATACCAGACCCGAAGATCTGGGTCGTCCCGGCCATGTTTTTCCAATCCAATCGGTTCAAGGTGGTGTTCTCAAGAGGGCTGGCCATACTGAAACATCGGTCGATTTAGCTCGATTGGCTGGTTTGAATCCGGTCGGAATGCTTTGTGAGATTATGGACGATGACGGTTCCATGGCCAGGGTTCCCCGCCTGCAGGAATTGGCCAGAGAATATGGCTTGAAATTTATTACTGTTCGTGATCTTATCGCCTATCGTCATAAAACTGAAAAGCTGATTTATAAGGTTGAAACGATTGAACTTCCCACCCAATATGGTAACTTCATGCTTCACCTGTACAACAGTGATATTGATGAACACTACCACATGGCTTTAACCAGAGGTGAAATATCCGGGAAAGAAAATGTTCTTGTTCGAGTCCATTCCAGCTGTATTACCGGTGATATCTTCGGCTCCAGTCGTTGTGATTGCGGCGACCAACTGCATGCTGCGATGAGTCAGGTTGAAAGAGAAGGATGCGGAGTAGTCCTATATATGACCCAGGAAGGACGTGGGATAGGATTGGTTAATAAAATCAAAGCCTACAAACTCCAGGAAAATGGCCGCGATACTGTCGAGGCTAACGAGGAACTCGGCTTCAAACCCGATTTGCGCGACTATGGCATAGGGGCTCAGATACTATCTGATCTGGGTTTGACGTCTATCAGGCTTCTTACGAACAACCCCAAGAAAGTTATCGGTCTTAAGGGTTACGGTTTAGAAATAACAGAGCGAGTCCCTTTGGAGATGGAACTGACAAAATATAATCGTAAATATATGGAAACAAAAAGAGATAAAATGGGGCACATTCTCCACATAAAAAAGGTCGGAGCATAACTATGAGTTATAAAAAATTCGAAGGAAATCTTCAGGCCAAAGGATTTAAATTTGGACTGATTGTGAGTCGGTTTAACAATTTCCTGACTGATAAGCTGCTCGAAGGGGCAGTTGATTGTCTGGTGCGTCATGGCGCCACGGAAGATAAAATAAGTGTTGCTTTTTGTCCGGGAGCTTTTGAAGTCCCCTATGTTGCCTCTAAGATGGCAAAATCCGGCAAATATGATGCGGTAATATGTCTGGGAGCTGTAATCAGGGGTGATACGCCGCATTTTGATTATATCGCCAGCGAAACAACCAAGGGGATTGCCAAATTAGCCCTTGATTTGGATTTGCCGATTATATATGGCATTGTCACGGCTGATACTCTTGAGCAGGCAATCGAACGTTCAGGAACCAAAGCCGGCAACAAAGGCTGGAATGCTGCCGAAGCTGCTATCGAACTGGTGAACCTGTACAAGGTGATGGAATAATTATGACCGAATCTCCCCGCCGTAAGGCACGGGAGATTGTTCTCCAGGCTCTTTATGCCAGCGAATGCATGAAGGATTCTCCTGAGGAGAGTTTGAAAAAAATTCTTGAGAATATCAAGCTGACCGAGAATAATCTTCTGTTTGTCCGAAAACTGTTTCGTGCGGTTTTACAGAATACTCCTTTTGCCGATGAAAAAATAAGCGCGCTTGCTGAGAATTGGGAAATCAGCAGGATAGCTACAATTGATCTGGTTATTCTCAGAATGGGAATTATCGAATTGGTTGAATTTCCCGATGTCCCGATTAAAGTGGTTCTCAATGAATCGATCGAATTAGCCAAAAAATATTCTACCGAGGAATCATCCAAATTTGTAAATGGCCTCCTTGATACTTTTATAAAAAAAGAGTTGCGATCGACTGGGGAGGTTTAAAAGTTAGTGGATTTTATCTGATTTATCTGTAGAAGAATAACATTGTTTTAGCTGGACAGACGACAATAATCCATTATATTCAACCTCTTTGGTGTTCAATGAGTTAGCTTTTATTGTTGGAGACCCGGATATCCTTTATTGGTATAATGGTTGATGATGAGTGACAGATTAAAAAACAATATAGATTGGACAAATGCCATTGTCGGGGGGATAGTCTGGTTTGTTGTTCTTTCTATTTATACGATAACCAAAGCACCCACTTTGTCATTTTGGGACTGTGGCGAATTTATTGCTGCCTCGCATATCCTTGGCATTCCCCATCCCCCCGGAACACCACTATATATCCTGTGGGGGAGACTCTTTTCAATCCTGCCCTTTTGGTCAGAATTATCTGTAAGAGTTAATATGCTTTCGGCGGTAAGTTCTGCTTTTGCATCATTATTCGGATATTTGGTAATCGGCCGTATGCTTAGGTCATGGTTTGATTCTGATAGTTCATTGTATTCGAGATTTATAATCTATGCCGGTGGAGCCTGTGGCGCCTTTTTTGCCGCTTTCAGTTTTACCAATTGGAATAACTCGATTGAGGCTGAAGTTTACGGCATGGCGATGATGCTGACAATGATAGTTGTTTGGTTATCCCTGATATATTTTCAGCACCGGGGAACTCCTTTTGCTCAACGATTGATGGCTTTGATAGTTTTTATCGGTTTTTTGGGAATCGGGGTACATATGACAGTCCTCGTTTCTATTATAATAGCCGGTTTGTTTTTTGTTATGAAAAAATCAGCTCCCAAAAGCACCTGGTTTGCAATTGCGCTCTTTTTGGGATTGGAACTCTATTATATTTTTGCTCTCTCTTCAAAACCGGGGGAGATTCCATATTATGTTCCGGTTTTAATCGTGGCCATATTTTATTTTTTTTATATCTTTTCCTACGAGAAAATTCCCGGACTTCATTTGATCATTGGCACTGGATTTCTCTTGGCGGCGGTACCAGTTTTTGAGGTAGTTTATAAAACTATTAAAAATCCAAATAGTCTCGAAATTGCTTCTTTAAATCAAATTTCAACTATCAGCTATATCGGAATTGCATTTGTTATTCTATTGAATCTATTCGCCCTGGTGTTGATTGGAAAATATTTCAAAGAGCGGAATAAAAACGATCAGGGAACAACAAATTTAATCCCGGCTTTGTTTGTCATGGTTATGACAGTGATGATTATACTCTTAAATGTATTCAAAGGGTATCATCCATTTCTGGTTATTACCGCTTTATCCTTTATCGGTCTTATTATCTATATAAGACATCATATTAACTGGTCAATTTTAATCGCTCTGGTCGGCGTTGCTACAGTTGTTGTCGGTCTAAAACAATTTATGTATGGAATTATTATTGCCGGGGTGATTATATTAGCCTTAGGATTACTTAAGAAAGCCCCGGATTGGAAATCAGCTTTAATTATTTTATTCTGTGCGGTTGCTGGATTTTCGGTGCATCTTTTTGTACCGATCAGGTCAGCTCAACAACCGCATATAAATGAAAACAATCCCTCATCGTCGCTTAATGCGACTATCAATTTCCTTGAACGGAAACAGTATGGTTCTCAGGGGATGGTGGAAAGAATGTTCAAACGCCGAGCGGAGTGGGAAAACCAGTTCGGCGATTATCAACGGATGGGATTCTGGCGTTTCTTTAAAGAACAGTACGGACTCAGAGGGCCAAGTTTCGTCTTTTTTGTTTTATTGGGAGTCTTTGGCATGTGGGAAATTGTCCGGAGAAAACCAAAGATAGGCCTCCCGTTTATTCTAATGCTGTTTCTCTGTTCCGTGGGATTGATTCTGTATATGAATTTTTCCGATGGCATGCGGCAAAGCCCGGTTACCGGCGCCGATTATATGGAAGTACGTGACAGGGATTACTTTTTCACTCCGGCTTATATCCTTTTCGGTTTGGCTATTGGTATTGGAGTAACAATATTAATCCAGACGGTAAGAAATGGCGTAGCTAAATTCTCTGAATTACCTAAAAGGATAATCCTGGCTTCAATGTCAGTCCTATTTTTGCTTCCGGTTTTTACAATTGCCGGGAATTATCATCAGTGTGATCGTTCCAATAATTTTATTCCTTATGACTATGGCTGGAATCTCCTGGAATCAACGCCTCAAAACGGGATTCTTATTACCAATGGCGATAATGATACTTTTCCATTATGGTGTCTGCAGGAAGCTTATGGCCTAAGGCCGGATATTACAGTTATAAATCTCTCGTTAGCAAACACTGATTGGTATATTAAACAAATGCATTCTGTGATGGGATTGGATCTGGGGTGGACTGACAAGGACGTGGATGAATTACGTCCATATCGAACCCCTGATGGAACTACTTACAAGCTGCAGGATATCGTTAGTAATGCTCTTATAGATAAATATTTCGGTAAGCGTCCGGTCTGTTTTTCAGTAACGGTCGGATCAGGCGCTCGGAAATATAGAGGGAAACCGCTGGACCAGATGCTGACGATGAATGGTATGGTATGGGTGGTCACAGAGCCAAAAAAATCGATGGAAATTGCAGTTGAGGAGAGTTACGATTTCTTCATGAATCCAAAAAGGTTTAGAAGCACAAGTATTAACGATCCAACTGTTTATAAAGATGAAACTTCTGCCCGACTGACCCGGAACTATGGTAATGCCTTCCTGATGGTTGCTGATACTCTCAGAAAAGCAGGCGATTATGAACGGGCTGAAATGATTACAAAAGAAGCAGTAGAAAAAATTCCTCATGCCGGCGATCCGGTCGATTTCCTGGCGACTCTTTATGAACAGACAGGAAATTTGGAAAAATTAAAATGGCTGGTCGATAATGCTGTGGCCGGGGATCATCTCCATCACAAAATTATGTTAGCGCGCGTTTATCGGGCACAAGGCGACTTGACAACAGCCGAAAATATGCTCAAAGAAATATTATCGCAGAACCATTCTTATAAGCCGGTATTTGAAGAAATGGTACGGTTATATTATTCTCAGCGGGATGCTGAAAATATTCATTGGCTTTTGATGGAATGGTTGAGTTATAATCCAAATGATTCTGAGGCAAAGGCGATGCTGAAGCAGTTTGAAGCCGGATTGCGCAATGAACCAAATGATACTGGCGGACAATAGTGAAAATTCTTGCTCTTAACTGGAATGACCTGAAAAACCCTTATGGGGGGGGAGCCGAAGTGCATCTTGAAGAATTGCTGAGGCGGCTTCATTCTTATGGCCATGAGGTTACTCTTTTTTGTTCCGGTTTCCCGAATTGTCTTCAGGAAGAAACAATCGAAGGGATTAAAATTATCAGAAGAGGGAATAGATATAATTTTAATTTAATAGCCCCTTTTCATTTGAGAGAAATAGCCAGAAAAAATAAGTTTGATCTGTTGATAGAGGACATTAATAAAATTCCTTTTTATACTCCGCTGTATCTGAATCTTAAAACCCTGGTAGTTGTCCCACACCTTTTTGCTACTACAGTATTCCAGGAAATTAATTTTATTCTGGGAATGTATATCTTTTTAGCCGAAAGACCGCTGGTGACAGTTTATAAAGGACGCCCGTTTAATGTAATCTCAGAATCGACAGCTGATGATCTGGTTGATAGGGGAATACCACGAGGGGATATTTCTGTAATTCACTGCGGTATAGATAGCGAACTATATAAATATGATCCATCTGTAACTCGCTATGATAGGCCGACCATTTTATATCTGGGCCGCATTAAAAAATATAAATCGATCCAACATCTGATTATGGCCTTTAAAAAAGTAAAAGCTCAAGTCCCTGAGGCGCAACTAATGATTGTCGGAAATGGGGATTATCTTGAACAACTAAAAGCTCTTGTTAATGACCTTAGCCTTACCGGAGAGGTTGAGTTCCCCGGTTTTGTTACGAGTGAAGACAAGGTGAACCGGATGAGAAAAGCGCATGTGTCGGTACTGCCCTCATTAAAAGAAGGCTGGGGGTTAACAAATATAGAATCCAATTCAGTAGGCACGCCGGTAATTGCCGCTAATGTCCCCGGACTTAGGGATTCGGTCAAAGACAGCGAAACTGGATTTCTGTTTGAGCACGGAAACATAGATCAGCTTAGTGAACAATTGGTCAGAATATTGACTGATCAAACTTTACAGAAAAAGCTGCAAAATGGGGCTCTTGAATGGGCGGCAAATTTTAGCTGGGATAAAGCTGCCCGGAAATTTGAAAAAATTATTTTAAGCATGGTGGAAAAATAAGATGACGCTGGAATCCAAAAAACGCCTGTATATGATTATTGGAATTGCGGTTTCTGTTTTTCTGCTCTGGATTCTTTTCCGGAATATCAATTTTGTCGAATTGTGGGGGGCTCTCAAAGGCGCCAATTACTGGTGGCTGATCCCCAATGTTATTATGATCGTTTTTACAATGTACCAGAGAGCTTATCGATGGCGAGCCATGGTCGCCCCGATCGCTAATATCCCTTTTTCAAAATTACTGGCGTCAACTTGTATTGGCTTTATGGCTAATAATGTTCTCCCTCTTAGGTTGGGGGAATTTGTCAGGGCTTATTCATTGGCATCGGGAAAGACCAAAATTTCCAAGTCGGCTTCACTGGCGACAATTTTTGTCGAACGAATGGTTTTCGATTTAGTAGCTTTGCTTTTAATCTTTGGTGGTGTTCTTTATTTTTCACACCTCACCATGGATAATAAAATGATGCAGGGATTAAACATTGCTATTGTTATTGCTCTGGTTGGTATTGCTTTGATTGTTATTCTTGCTCTAAAACCAGCCCAGGTCGGCCACCTTCTTACTAAATATCTATTTTTTATTCCACCAACAGTCAAGGAGTCTATTGAAGGTATTGTTATTAAGTTCTCTGAAGGCCTTAAATTTCTGACAAACATTCGAAGTGTAATTTCGGTTGGGATTCAGACTCTTCTGATATGGCTTCTTATGGGCTTCTCAAATATTTTCATTATTTATGCTTTTAATATCGATCTTCCCATAGATGCTCTTTATGTTATACTTGTTTTTGTTTCTATTTCAATATTAGTGCCCTCCTCACCAGGATTTGTTGGTGTCTATCATGCCGGGGCGGTATGGGCCCTAAAAAGCTATGGGGTTGCTGATGCCGAAGCACTCTCTATTGCCATTGTTCTTCATGCCACACAGTATATTGTTGTTACTCTGATGGGATTTTACTTTCTCAAGAAAGAGCATCTCTCATTAAAGAGACTTGAAGAAGAAGCATCGGAAGGGGAGGCGGAAGGAAATTGATATTTTATCACACATAGAATTGAGATTATTTCATGCTCAGTCGTTCCTTTAACAGATGGATAATTTGGATTCTCATTATTTCTATAGTAATGAGAGTCGGTTTCCTGATGTTCGGCGAAGTGCTGCCGGTTATGTGGGATGCACGCAAATATGCAGCTGGGGGAATTGGTTTACTATCATATATATATCCATCATCTAAAGTTGACATCTCCGATGAAAGCGAAGATCGCCGGCAATTTAAACAATTATATGATAAAAAAATCCAGGGTGAGAAAATCGAATGGCTCTCATATAAGCCACATACCCTGACCGAAGCTAAAGAAGAAATATATTTCAGCGGACCGCTATATCCGGCTGTTCTGGCCACAATTTTTTTGATTGCCCCGGCTAATGATTTTACCATTGCACGACTATTTGGAATATTTCTCGATTTGCTTAGTAATTTATTAATCATTCTTATTGGTATCCGGTTAATTGGAAGAATGCCGACCCTTATGGCCGGTTTGATGTATGCTGTCTATTTTCCCTTTAACTTATCATCATCAATGCTGTTACTAGAAACATCCACCGGATTTTTAATTCTTCTGGCAATTTATTTATTGATCAGAGCCTCAGAAGATTATAAGCGAAAATATTTAATATTAGCCGGAGTTGTTACAGGACTATTGCTTTTAAACAAGCCTACTGCAACTTTGATAATAATCCCCATAATGGCCGGTTTTTATTTTTATGTCAGATCAAAATGGCCGAATAAAATATTTATAAATCGAATTTTGTGGTATCTGGCTCCATTTGGATTAATTACTGCGGTTTGGGTGACAATCACATCAATTCATTTTGGACAGATAGCTATTAGAGATCCCAATTATTCCGATGCCAACCTTCGTCAATCGACATCTATCATATTTGAGGGCTACGATTTGGATTTGGTCGAAAAGGATTTCTGGACCAGATCTATTAGCGGAGATATTCTAAATGACCCGATTGGGTATGCCGGATTGCTGATCAAAAAATTTGATCGTCTTTGGCGCCGACCATATAATGATTTTAAGAGAGAATTCATTATTCCCTATGAAATTAATGAAGGCCACCATCTGGCATTGGTAATATTTGGCTTGCTGGGTCTCTTGTTATTAAGCCGGCTCGATTTTAAATTATCAGCATGGCTACTATTTATAATCGGATATTATACTGCTATTCATCTTGTCTTTCATTCTATCTCCCGTTATAACTTTAACGCCATGCCGATGGTAATTTTGGCCTGGTCATATATGATAGCTTTGATCTGGAACAGTTTTGTGGGTCGTTCTTCGAAATTAAAAATGATAATTTTATCATCACTTATACTTTTGATTTTATCAATTGTCTTTGGAGCAAATTGGATATTGTTTTTGTTCAACATCGGGTTAAGCAAAATAGTTGT
>JBDRQG010000085.1:0-5282 GCA_043826475.1 bacterium | reverse complement strand
GGGCTATTGAACTAAATACCGATAAAATAGATCAGGATAAATTGAAAGAATCGGAAATACTTGCCAATGAAGTTGTAGCATCGAATCTTCCGATAGATATCCTTTTTATTGGCTCTGATGAATATGATAAATATCCGTTTCGGAAGCCATTACAGAGAGAGGGGACCATACGGGTTATTAAAATAGGTGAGTTCGAATATTCAGCCTGCGGTGGAACTCATTGCAACTGTACAGCTGAGGTCGGTTTGATTAAAATCACTGATATGGAAATGATGAGAAATCATGTTTTAGTAAAATTCCTCGCTGGATCATTAGCGGTTGATGACTATATGAAGCGCTACGATGTTACGTATAAGCTTTCCACCGATATGACTTGTCATTACAGTGATCTAATCGGCAGGTTTGAAAAACTGACCGAAGAAAACAAAGAACAAAAATTAAAGATTGCTCAGCTTAATAGAGAATTAATACCTGTCTTGGTTGAAAAGATCATTACAAAAGCAGAAAAGATAAACGGTGTCTCTTTAGTATTTGAAAGTATCGATGAGACTGACAAAAAATTACTGAACAATTTAACTTCACAAATAGCCGAGAATATAACTGGAATTGCTGTAATCTATTCTGACTCAAAATTGATTATTGGAGCAGATAAAACTTCAAAGTTGTCAGCTGGTGAATTGGCAAAAAAGATTAATACAGCTTTTGATCTCAAAGGGGGCGGCAACGCTGTTTTGGCCCAAATCGGCGGGGTAGATTCACAGAAGGCAGAACTGGTCAGGAAATTTATTATAAAGACATTATCCGATGAGTTATAGATCAATTATACTTGGCATAGTTATTATATTATTAATCAATGCAGTTGTGCTGCCTCAGGATAAATCAACCAAAGTTAAGCTGGATAAATCAGGTAATCTTGAAGTTCTATACGAAAAAAACCAGTACGTAACTTATGTCAAATATGATGTGGTATTTGAGACCGAAACCGGATTTATATATTGCGATTCGGCTGTTTTTGTAAAGGGGGTTTATGTCAACCTGAGGGGGAATGTTGTGGTTGATGATGAGGATTACAAACTTTCGGCGGACTCGGTATATTATGATATTTTGACTGGTGAAGCTGTCGCACGGGGATCATTTGTGGAACTCTGGTCATACGATGATTCATTATATGCCAGCGGTGTTCATGCTTATTATAATAGAGAGCGTAAAGAGTTCGAGATGGAAGACCGCCCGGTTATATATATAAATTATCCCGATACTAACAGGATGATCGAGATTCTATCTGATTTTGTGCACTATAATTCCAATTATCGCAAAGCTGAAGCTACCGGGGATGTTAAAATCACTCATGGTGATCTTGTAGCTGAGTCGCAGTGTGCCGTGATGAATATTCAGGATCATATACTGGATCTGTTTGATAACCCGATAGCCCGTAAAAAAGATTCTGAAATCAAAGGGGAGTTTATCTCAATCACATACCAGGGGGAATTGCTCCGGCAAATCGATGTGATTGACTCTGCTTTTGGCGAATTTACCGAACCGGTCGATTCTCTGGGCGTTTTTTATGATCGTTCGATTCTGTCCGGTGATCGTATCATTATAAATTTCTATTTTGGTGCGATGGACAATATTATCTGCTATGGCCAGGCTTATTCATGGTATTATCCCTCATTAAGAGGGGGACGGGATTATAATGAAAACTCCGTTTCCGGCGATACAATTAAATTCTTTTTTGATCAAAACCAGCTCCAGTCGGTCAAAGTTGTAGGAGGAGTAGTAGGAACATATCTCAGTGGGAGACTCAGAGACACGACTAAAATTGTTGATGAAGAACTGAGTATAAAAGACAGTCTGGTTGAAGTTGCCAAAGAGATATTAAAAGAGCGGGATACTACTTATACTGAAAAAGAGACTCTCCAAAATCCTTTGCAAACAGAGAAACCTGTTTCTGATACAATTGTCGTTGATTCGATTTCTTTGGCAGTAATCAAGGCTGATTCCACTGATTCATTAGGCGTTCCCAAAAGAGTCTCGCCATCTGATACACTCAATCTGGTCACTATTGACAGTATTGATTATAGCGGTAGTTTTGTTGAGTATAGTCTGATTGATTCGATAATTTATCTGCATCAGTCGTGTGATATAAAATCGGGGGAGATGTCGCTTAAAGCCCATGAAGTCCAGTTTGATACCCAGAACCGACTGATCAAAGCCTATTCGGCTCAGGAAAAATATACCGATTCAACATATGCCGCTGATACTCTATCTACTTTAGCAGCCGATTTACAACCGGCTACAATACCGGTTATTCTTAATGATGGTAAAGATGAACTTTACGGTGACTTTCTGGAATACTCGACAGATACGGAAAAGGGGAGGATAGTCCAATCCAAATCCAAATATGAAAAAGGTATTTATTACGGCAAGAAACTGTTCCGAGAACAAAAAGATATATTTTATGTCAAAGACGGCTATTATACTACCTGTGATGCGGCTGAACCCCATTTCCATTTTAAATCGTCTCATATGAAACTGATGGAAAACAACAAGATGATAGTCCAGCCGGTTGTTTTCTATATAGGGCGCATGCCCATACTGGCTTTACCATATTATGTTTTCCCCTTAAAAAAAGGACGCCATTCCGGGTTTCTTCCCTTCAGGTTTGGCAACTTTGAAAGAGGGGACAGGTATGTCAGCGATGTCGGTTATTACTGGTCGGCCTCGGAATACTGGGACTGGCAGGGGGCAATCGATTATCACGAAAAAAACCGTACAATTACATTTAAGAATAGAATCAACTTCAATAAAAGATATGTTCTCAATGGATATATCAATGCCGAATATCGGCGCCAGACAAGTTATAATTCATCGATTGCAATTGAATCACCTGTGACATCTTATAAATTTAATGGAAGTTACAAGCATATTTTATCGCCTTCTTTTAATATCGATGGAAGCGGTAGTTATACTTCAACATCAAGCTACGACAAGGATTTTTCTAACAATCTCGAAGAACGGCTAAATAGAGACTTATCATCAAAGATGAATTTTACAAAAACATTCAGTAATGGTATCTCACTTACTGGTAATTTTAGCCACGTTGAGAATCTGGATAATAAAACCCGGACCGATGTCCTCCCCACTTTGACAGCCTCTTTACCAACAATCTGGCTTTTTGGCAGCGGCAGCAAAGATGAAAATGGCAACAATGTCCATAAATGGTATAATGATTTCATTTTTACTTATAGGCCTTCAATAACAAATTATTCTTATCGTAAAACTGTTGATTCCACATTTGTGGTATATATAGATACTTCTTATGTAACTGACACATTAGGTGTGATTATAGATACTAATATTACCGAGGTAAAAGATACAACATCATATCGCAGCCGAAAAAAGTATGTAAAAGTCAGCCATAGCCCAAGTTTGAATTTACCCGGAATAAAGTTATTCAAATATATCAATATTAAACCAGCTCTGAACTACAGTGAAACCTGGTACAAAATAATAGAAACCGACCAATCTCAGGCTCAGGGAATAGATGCTTCCCAAATTTATAAATCGTATTCCTATAGTGGTAGTGTTTCCATGAATACCAATCTTTATGGAACAATCAACCCCCATATCGGGAGCCTTCAGGGATTAAGGCATGTCTTTACTCCCACAATCAGTTATACCTGGTCGCCTGAAATTGATATGAATCCGAAGATCAGAGCCTTTGCCGGGGGAGGAGCTTCGAGTGCGAAGCAATCATCTATAAGCTTCAAATTTAATAATTTATTTCAAGCGAAGACAATAGTGGAAGAAAAAGAGAAAACGTTAAATCTGCTCAATCTTTCCACTGGATTTAGTTATAATTTTGAAAATAAAGAGAAACCCCTTTCGAACATGACGACAACATTTAGTATTAGTTCAATCCCCGGAATTACTTTGGGTGGTGATATGACCCATTCTTTCTATGATCCTGAAACCGACGAAGAGAAATTCTTTTCCCCATTTTTAATGAATTGGGGGATGGATTTAAGTTTTAATCTAAAAGGTAATACATTCCTTTTTGATGAAGAAATACCCGGTATTCCAAAAGGAGCCGATTCAGCCAATCATGTAGGAGGTACTCAGACCAATGAACCTGTTTCCGGCAGAAGAGGCTGGAATATGCGGGTAACTTTTAGTTTTAATGAAGATGGCTTTCATACTTCACGTTACAGCAAGAGCAGCCAGGTTTCAACGAGTTTAGGCTTTAATGTAACGCCAACAACATCAGTGACATACGTTCAGACATATAACGTAGTGGATAAGAAAATTGTCAATAAAAGTATCAGTAGTGTTAGGATACTCCATTGCTGGACAGGGAGTATGTACTGGGTACCATCAGGTTCAAACCGTGGTTTTGGCTTTAAATTAAATGTGACCGATATCCCTGATATCAAGCTCGATAGCAACCATGACACCTTCCAGGCTTCAAGCTTTAATCCGGCTGGATTCTAATATTAACCAAAAAAAGGCATAGAATAGGCTTTTTTTTCTTTGTTTTTGTTGACACTTTTCAACAGATCGAAGAAATTCAAAAAGTAATTATGTAATTTAACCTTAACTCCGTTGGAGGTATTTGTTATGACAAAAGATGAAATGATTGCCTATATGGCTGAAAACTCAGGAATTTCCAAAAAGCAAGCAACTGATGCTTTACAGGCTTTTATGGAAGGCGTTACCAAACAATTGAAAAAAGATACCAAAGTAAGCTTTTCCGGTTTTGGCACCTTTGCTGTGTCACATCGCAAAGCCAGAGCTGGTAGAAACCCGCAAACCGGTGAAACAATACAGATCCCAGCTTCCAAAGTTCCTGTTTTTAAAGCGGGAAAGCGCCTTAAAGAATCTATTAAAAAGTAGTCTACCTGTTAATGGAAATAATGGCAGGGGTTACCCCCTGCCTTTTTTTAACTTTGTAACGTATTGATAAAACTGCATATTTAAAATAACTATGGCCAAAAAGAGGAAAAAGAAAAACGGATCCCAAAAGCAAAAGGGGTTTTCTCTAAAAACACAGCAGGTCTTTGCTGTTTTGATGATACTTGTAGCATTGATCTTATTGATTGCGCTTATTTCTCATCGATCTATTGATGATCGCCGGATACTTGGAGAAGTCGATGGCAGCCTTGATCCGTTTGATCTTCAATTCCACAATCAAGCGGGCATGCTGGGGGCTTATCTGGTCTTTATATGTTCTTTAATCATGGGTTGGCTGGCTTATTTTATTCCTATTGCATTAATAGCTGCAT
>JBDRQG010000084.1:0-5523 GCA_043826475.1 bacterium | reverse complement strand
GTTCGAAAGTATAAATCTTCAACTCCTGAATCAAGTTTTAAGGATAAACATTTATAATTATTGTAGTACGTTGCACTTAAATTCTGCAATTTTTTACATTATTAGGTGATATCGTTAATTGACTGTCAGTATAACTTGTTGAATTGTAATTAGATAGGTTTTTATTCCGTTGGTTTGTAGCCCTGAAAAGAATATGTTATATCTAATAATGCATGACCAGTGTAACACCAGGTCAGTTTGTAGAATGACTGACTACTAAAGGCCGGTTTTTTAAACTGGCCTTTCTTTATTTGAGAAGAAGATCAATCAGGAATTATTTATTTAGAATATCTAATGCTTCTTTGTGTGTTCCTCCGTTTGAAGCTACAAAAGACGATATTTCTATATCGAGAGATTTTCCTTTTAAATCGGAACTCATCCCACCAGCTTCTCTGATGATACAATCAAATGGAGCGACATCGACTAATTTTAGAGCCGCTTCTACAACCAACTCAATTTTACCTGCCGCCAGAAGATGATAGGGGTAGAGATCCCCGAATGATCGCTGCCTTTTACATTTGTTTGACAAATCAATAATATTCTTACCTAATTTTTTATCATAAAATGTCTTTAATGAACCAAAACTGATCATACTCTGTTTAAGGTTTTTATTGTGAGAGACATGAACTCTCTTTCCATTCAAGAATGCTCCCTTCTCTCTTTCCGCCCAGAGCGTCTCTTTCATCAAGGGAACATAAGAAAGTCCCAGTATAACTTCATCGTTATGCATTAATGCAATCAATGTCCCCCACAGGGGAATGCCGGCGATAAAATTTTTGGTGCCGTCGATCGGATCAATAATCCAAATAAACTCACTATTGTTTTTAGATACTCCGGTCTCCTCACCCCAAAAGCCGTGGTTGGGAAATGATTCTTTAATAACTTTAATAATTGTCTTTTCCGCTTTTTTATCAGCAATAGTCACCGGGGTGTTATCTTTTTTAATAGAAATGGAAAAATTCTGTCTGCTGTAATAATCGAGAGTTATTTTAGAGGCTTCCCTGATTGCTTTTTTGGCGACTGTTAAAAATTTTGACACACCGGGCCTTTCTATATTATTAAATTTAAGAATATTTTTTATAATAAGCTTCTCATAGCCCTTTACAAACAAAAAAAGTAGTACACAAAAAGAGTTAAGCATGGTCTTTATTAAAACTTGCCAAATGTTTTTACATTATTTATCTAAAAGAACCAATGAATGCAATAAACGAATTATTATCATCTATATCTGATATTGTCTGGGGACTACCCCTCATATTACTCCTGTTAGGTACAGGCGTATTATTATCAGCCCGGTTGATGTTTATTCAGTTTCGTGGTTTCTGGCACGGAGTGGCAATTGCCCGCGGAAAATACGATGATCCGGCTCATAAGGGTTCATTAACCCATTTCCAGGCTCTCTCGGCGGCATTATCGGCTACAATTGGAATCGGAAATATTGGCGGAGTGGCACTGGCTATCTACTATGGCGGCCCGGGATCTATTTTCTGGATGTGGATCACAGCTTTATTTGGCATGGCTTTAAAATATACCGAATGTACGCTCGCTATAAAATACCGAGAAGTGGAACCTGATGGAAATATCCTCGGTGGGCCGATGTATTTTATCAAACTCGGGATGGGAAAATCATTTCGTCCCCTGGCTTATATGTTTGCTTTATGCACTGCTATTGCCGCTCTTGGATCGGGCAACATGGCACAATCCAATACGCTGGCCCATTCAATCGTAGATGTCTTTAACGTAACTCCGGATATGATTGGCATCTGGCGCTGGGTAATCGGAATTGTAATCAGTGCTATGGTTGGCATTGTCATTATTGGCGGTATAAAAAGAATTGGTCGAGTCGCGTCATTTCTGGTCCCGGCGATGTCTATTATTTATGTCTGCTCGGCTTTATATATTCTCTTTTTGAATTATGAAAACATTTTGCCTGCATTTAATCTGATATTCTATCATGCCTTTAATCCCACTGCTGCTACCGGTGGATTTCTTGGGTCGACAGTCTGGCTGACAATCCAATGGGGATTCAAGCGGGGGTTGTTCTCAAATGAATCGGGGCAGGGTTCAGCGCCAATGGCCCACTCGACCGCCAAAGTTGAAGAACCGGTTCGCGAGGGCATGGTAGCAATGTTAGGCCCATTTATTGATACTATAGTAATCTGCACCATGACGGCATTGGTTGTTATTGCAACCGGAGTGTGGGACAGCGGTCTTACCGGTGCACCTCTGACAATGGCCGCCTTTGATAAAGCCTTGCCGATTTATGGCAAGTGGATGGTGGTGGTTGGCATATTTCTATTTGCTTACTCGACTGTTATCGCCTGGTCATATTATGGTGAGAAGGGGATAGAATATGTAGCAGGGAAAAAAGCCAAACTTCCATACAAATGGGTCTTTATAATTTTCACGCTTCTTGGGGCGCGTCTTGATTTGGTTGCGGTCTGGTCATTTGCCGATATCGCCAATGCTTTGATGGCCATTCCAAATTTAATCGCTTTATTAAGTCTTTCGGGGGTGATAGTCGCAATGACGAAGAAATACATGGATGAGAAAAAGCAGGGCCTGCACAAACGGTTTAAATAGATAGATCAGTTGCTGTAGGGAAGAACCATTTTACATTTATCGGTTCTGCCATTTTATAATAAATAAAAAGAAATGCCAGGGTGACATGCCCCCTGACTCAGTTGATACCTACATCTCTTTGTAAATAATCGCTCCTTTGGAGCTGACGGTTCATGTAGGGTAGTTCATTTTAGCAGTTCTGCTATTGTTTAATAGATAATATTTAATCTTATTGAAATTATCAATAATTATGAATAAATCAATCCATCCATCCATCCATTATCAGACCTGTTATATTTAATTATTTGTCTATATATCTATCTTAATATGATTTACCTTGACTATGAAAAATCAGCCAGTTTACTTTGCATTTGCGAGAATTTAAAAGGGAAAACCTTGGAAGAAAACAAATTTATCAACATGCATGCTGTTGTTTTGGAGGATAATATGACAATACAAGAGAAGATAGCAGGTCAGACGATGGAAACAGTTACTTACATCAAAGACAACACGGCCAATCCCGCTCCTCTGGGACTACTTGGCTTCGGGATGACAACTGTACTTTTAAATTTTCACAATGCCGGTTTTTTTGGACTTGATTCTATGATACTCGGTATGGGGATATTCTACGGTGGCATTGCACAAGTTATCGCCGGTATAATGGAATGGAAGAAGAAAAATACTTTTGGTACGGTCGCATTTACATCTTATGGTTTTTTCTGGTTAACCCTTGTTGCACTTATAGTGCTGCCCAAAATGGGGTGGGCTGACGTTCCGACAAAGGGTGCTATGGCTGCTTATCTGTTTTTGTGGGGTTTGTTTACTTTTTTTATGTTTATCGGAACATTAAAACTTAACCGTGCTCTACAGGTAGTGTTTGGAACTTTAACAATCTTATTTTGGCTTCTATCCCTTGGAGATGCAACCGGCAATATTTTAATAACCCGCATTGCTGGTTATGAGGGAATTCTATGCGGTTGCTCAGCTATATATGCCGCCGTGGCACAGATACTTAATGAGGTCTATGGGAAAACAATACTTTCTTTGGGTAGTTTGTAAGGATAGAACAATTTTTAATGGCTTGATGATCATTCCCAGTTTGGTCTCATTGATTGAGCTATTGGGAGTGATTGTGGCTATTACCAAAAATACATAAATGAGAAAAAGCAGGGTTTGCACAAACGGTTTGATAAGTTAAAATATGTCGAAACCCTTGTGGTTTCGACACAGGCCATGTAGGTATTATAGAATTTTATTCCAACTCTTTATAAATAACCGCTCCATCGGAGCCGACAGCGTAAATGCGGTTGCCGATATGACACAGATCTATTACATGGAATGATTTAGCTAACAATTCATCTCCCCAGGTAGCACCCCCGTCTGTAGTTCGCTTCATCTGTCCATTTACTCCGCCAATATAACCGATGGTAGAATCAATCATCACTGCGCAAACAAAAGTATTAGTCAGTGGCAATTCGATAGCTTTCCATGTTTTGCCTTTGTCAGTCGTTAATGCCGACATCCCCTGCGGGCCGGCGATTATACCGTTGTTTCCGGAAAATGAAAGTGCCCGCCCCGTTTTAGGGAGATTGGTTTTAATTGTCTCCCAGGTTTTACCCTTATCGATGGAATGAAATAGAAGTCCAAAAGCCATAAAATAGATGTCGTTTTTGATTTTATTAATACCGCTAAACCCCATTCCCTGAACATCAATTTTCTTCCATGATTTTCCATTGTCATAAGTAATCATACCAACCCCCGTCATGGGATTCGCATTTAAGCGGTCCAAACCGACAACAATAGCAGTAGTGGCGTCGAGATATTCAATTTCAAAATAATAATGACCGGTATTGCCTGGGGTAATATTGGTCCATGTTTTGCCCCCATCGGTAGTTTTATAAACCACCCCTTTTTCACCGCATACAAGACCGTTGTTGGCATCAAGAAAACTGACATCCTCGATTCGAATACTGTCATCGATTTGAACAACTGACCAATTTTTACAACCATTATCTGTGCGGGCGATTTGACCGGATTTACTTACAATAAACCCGATATCAGGATTTAAAAAATTGATTCCGGTAATGTCAGCAGTGATAGGTGAATAAATGGATTTCCACCCCTGAGCGTATAAATTGGCGCCTGCCATAAAGCAGAGAAGACTGATAAGAAATGTTAATTTTTTCATAACCGTTTTTATTTTGTTAATTATTTCATAACTTTGTACAATTATAGTAGTATAAACAGTTAAAGTTGCGGCTGAAATAAAATTTTTATAATCTTTTGAGCAAAATGGAAGCTCAAGGCGTGGTTTTGTCATGGATGAAAATATAGTTGAAATGGGAAATGTATATCTTGACTCCTCTAAAGGGGATGAGATATTCCGGAATCTGAATTTTAGTCTTAAATCAGGACGAACAGCAATTATAATCGGCGGTTCCGGATCGGGGAAGACTTCATTTGTCGAAATGATTGTCGGCCGGCAGTTTGCAAAAAGCGGTTCAGTTGAGGTTTTTGGCCAGATTATTAAACCGGGACGAAGACGGATAGTCAACAAGGTTCGCCGTCAGATTGGAGGCGTAGGCGGGATTTTTGAACTGATCCCATCGTATACTATTGCGCAAAATATCGCCTTCCCGATTGTAGTTATCGCTAAAAGTAAAAAATACCGGCATGAACGAACTCTGAAAATGCTCACTGAATTTTCCCTTATAAATCGAGCCGGTGATTACCCACATGATCTTACCCGAGTCCAAAAAACTTTGGCTCTCTTTGCCAGAGCTTCAGTGGCTAATCAACCATTGATAATAATCGATGAACCTTCAGCAGGCATGGATCAATCAACATCTGAGAGAATTTTTAAATATTTGCATGAAGTCTCTATGTCCGGCTTATCTATGATTATTCTCGGTTCGGAGAAAA
>JBDRQG010000083.1:0-2048 GCA_043826475.1 bacterium | reverse complement strand
CGGAAAGATTTGCTATGTTCATACTGCTCGCATCAAGATAATAAATATACCTGACATCGCTGAGCCATATATCTCTGGTACTTATTTCGGTAGCATTTCTAATAACCTGCTCCAGATTTGGATCAGGAAAAGTTACAATTGAATCTCCTGATTCGGTGATCAGTACAAAACACTGATCGCGAATAACTGAGGTTGAGGGAATGAGGTTTCCGCTGGTATCATACATTGTCAGCGAATCAAAAATAATAATTGTTGAATCAGGTAGTATTTCCTGTGCATCAACCGAATAATAAAGTGTTGCCAATGTAATATCACCATTGGGATCATTCACCATATTTTCCGTTCCCCCATTGGCGAAAGCCATCGTATAAAAAGATGGTTTTACAGAAAAAGAATCAAAAAATATTAAATTATCCCCCAGCTCTAAAAGCCTCGGTGAAAGAGCAACCGAATCAGGGGCAGGATCATACATGGAGTTTAGAGAATAAAGACGAAATGATATTTGATTTAAATTACCAAGATTGTAAACTTTAATATCCACTGTTGAAGTTTCACCGGGAAAAATTTGAAAATATCGGGGGGACATTTTAATCATCGAAACAACCGGTGAAAGATTGATTTCTATTTGATTCTCCTGATCAGCGACAATTCGTAATGTTTCAGAACCGGAATAAATCACTATTCCGTCCGCATCCATTCCCTGAACCAAAAAAGTTACAGCATTCCCAGCCGGTGCATTTTCTATTGTACCAGAAATAACACCATGTTTGTATTCAAGCGGTACAACCATTGGACTTCTGCCTTCAGCAGTTATGGTTAGCTGAAAAGATGTGACAATATCCAGCATCCCCTGCGATGCCATGCTGATCTGCATATTCAACTTGTTAGCTGTCGCATTGCCGGAATCAACAGAATTATCACTGCAACTCATCAATAGCATTAAGGCAATACTGACAGCTAGTAACAATACATATAATCTAAAAGATCTTTTCATTTGTTCCTCTTAAAAATTAGCTGTCAGTGACGCGGTGAACTGCAAACCCGTTAGATCTATTTCACTCCCATCAGCACTGCCGGAAAAATATTTCCCGCCAAATTTAAGACCGTACTTTTCCTGGAACGTTTTATTAAAAGCCAACCCAACCCCAATGACACTGGATTTATCAAGCTGGTAGGTTGCAAGACTTTCATCGTTGGCGGAGATAGATCGGTAAGTCAGGGATGGATTAATACTAAAGGTTTCAGACATTTTATAAACTGCACCGCCATAGAGTAATAACTCATCGCCAAACAATTTCAATGTTTCCAGAATTACCTGACTTGATGAATCAGCATAAATTTTATTATCTCCCCGCTTTATATAACTAATACCGGCATTAAGATCGGTATTACCCAATTTATAGACCACACCGGTTCTTAGTTCCAACTGCGGACTCTGTTTGAATTTATTGTCACCGCCAACTTTATCATTGGTAAACAATGAATAAATGATGTCGGCACTGAAAGTCGTTTTATCAGCATCCAGATCACCTCCGGCATTGATGCTGAATTTATCACCCGGGTTATAATCTCCGCTTGATGCATACGGCTCATAGGAACCTTTATACTCATATAATATTCCTCCACCGTATTTAAGATTCCCTGCCGCCTGTGCTCCGCCTAACAAGACATTAAAACCGAAGCCCTCTCCCATTCCCCGTGAAGGTAAATCAAGATAATTATTTGAAAGTAAATAAATAATCTGCTCGCCCTCAACATCCAAACTCTTTTTACCGGTTGGTAAATTCAAACCAATGGAAGCTAACAATTGATCATCAGAAAATGATTTACTCAACTGCAATTTCAAATCCCCAAGTCCATTTAGCTGAAATTCCTCGCCAAGAACTTTGGCACTATGAGTTGCATTTGCTAAAAACAGATGCAGCTCCAGATTATCCTGTAAGGGTATAAAACCTGTCACAGGAAATACCAACTGATGCAGAGTGGCTTCTTCATCCCCCATCGTCATTTTCCAGGAGGTGTAAGTAATATCAACATCGCCAAAACCC
>JBDRQG010000082.1:0-8430 GCA_043826475.1 bacterium | reverse complement strand
TCCCTTTATTAAGCGTCGATACCATCAGAATGTCAGCCTTGACTAATCTTTTAGTTAAGTTTATGGTTAACTCAATGCCTTCATTGGTTGCATCTGTGGTACCCAGTATTGTTACCGATTTTTTATTGCTATCCGGTATTTTCCCCCGAGAAAAAAGTATTGGGGGCGGATCATTCAGTTCATTTAGCAGCGCCGGGTAATCGGTATCAAAACTGGTGATTACTCTTATTTCCCGGTCACTTAATTTCTTGTAATATTCTTCAGCTTTATCAAGGTAAGTTTTCGCTTTGGAGATACTTTTCGCTGTACTCTCTTTCATCCCGTCAATTTTGGCTAAATCAAAAGCATCAGTATCCAGAATACTGTCCAGAGCCTTGAATTTATGCATCAGAACTGTAAATAATCTGGGTGTAGCTCCGGCAAATTTACATAATGCAAGCATTTTGACTGGTGTCGTATATTTATTATTTTTCATAAGACATAATGTACAGTCTGAATATAAATGTCACAAGAAAGTTTTAAGGTCAATCAAGAGCATCCAAATAACCCATCCTTGCTGCATTCTGACGCGCCTGAATAGATTCTTTACCCTGGGTAACGAGTGATAAATAATAGTGAAGAGAAGCCTGATTAGGTTCAAATCTGATTGCCTGACGAAAAAGCGCTGCTGCCTGTTCCAAATTTCCTTCCTTAAGCATGGTATAGCCATCGACTGCTAACAAATACGGCATATACCCAATTGCTGCTCTAAGCTTATCACAATACTTTTTATTTTTCCCCAAATTTAAGAATTCGTAAAAAAACGAAGGGAAATCAATCAACCCATAATCCGTTTCCTGCAGAGTGGTCGAAACAAATGATAAGTACTTAGCAGCATCATCAGGATGAACCTTACCCTGCATAACAGCCTTCATTATCTTAGCATTCACCGGATCATAATCTCTGGGGCCAATCCATGAATATGAATAATTCATTATGGAATTGATATCCGAGGCATGTATTGCCCCAAATATATGGCCAATTTCATGCAGCAATGTAAGAGCGTTAAAATATGAGTTCCAGTCAAAACCCGCTTGTACTCTGCTGGGAAACAATTTTATTCTGATTGCTTCGTTTCCCAACCGGCTGTATCCGATCTCACTAATTGTTTTGGAATTATAATACTCAGGGAAATCAAACTTCTCAAAAATAAAAGCTCTGATTGTATCTCCAAAAAAGTAGTTGCCGGAATTCAATTGATAAGAATATAGGACATTTTCATCTACAGATGAATCAAGATTTTCAATACAAGTTAACTTCAGATCATACCCAAACTGATTATAAAAAAGAGATGATGCAAAATCAATAATCTCTTTATATTCAACCGTATCCTTTCCTGCCGACATAGCCCTTCCGGAAAATATTTTAATAGGAATACTCTTATTATGCATAGCAGTTTGATTTTCAGGCAGAGAAATATCCTCAAATAATTTTTCAACCCCTCTTTGAATCACAAACTCATACGGCTCAGCTCGGCCGATAATGTTTTCATTCCCCCGCTGGTAACGAACTTTATGATCGTACCATTCCCTTTGCCCCTTTTCATTTAATCGCCCGGCTTTCCCCTCCAGCCATTCGCCCCTTTCGAGAATATATTCCTGATAATTAATTTTCAAATCAAGATTGTTATTAATTGTCCTGAAATATTTCCGGCCATGTCTATCAGTTACTATTTTATTGCTGCTGAAATACCCAATGTTGGGCTTGATAAATAATATTTTGGTAAAATATCTGTGAAAAAGTGATGAAATCAAGCTGTCTTTATCAGTCGAATTCTCTGATATTAAAATCTGAAATCGAGCTTGATTATTTAACAGGTAATGATAACAATAATTATCGATGGCTTTCATAATCAGGCTGCTTTTCCCCAATATCCCGCCAGCATCAGCTTCGTCTGATCTTCTTTCTATAACTATAGCCATTCCGAAATCTGCTTCCGTTGGTTTTATGTCCGCCATGATTGAATTTATGCCAATGTTATTAGCAATAAATAACAGCATTACTAATATCAATTTTTTCTTTATCATTTCGAAAAACTTGTATTTATATTTGAAATATCCTATCATAGAATTGTAAAATAACCTATAAAAGGATAGATATGAAGCGAATTATTTTTTTGATTTTTACATTGAGTATACTGTTGGGATGCAGTAAAGAGCCACAATCATTTGATGAACTTATTGCAGCCGGTAAAGAAGCTTTCAATAAAGAAAATTACTCCAAAGCCAGAGGCTATCTCACCCAGGCTGTCAAAATACAACCCTCACAATACGATGCCCTTTACTTTCTGGGGCTAAGCTACTCTCGGGATTATATGATGGACTCGGCTCTGTTTTATCTCAAAAAAGCGGACATTTATTATAAAGATGATCGTGAGATTAATCTTGAGTTATATAAGGTCGCGATTGCTGTTCAGGATGCCCAAACAGCAATGAATGCTATAACTGTTTTAATTAAAACCGGAGACCCGGCTGAATACTACGATGAACAGATGGCTGAGTTGAATGCCTATGAGGGAAAATTCTACAATGCTTTGTATCATTATAAACGACTTCTTCAGAAAGATCCTGATAATCTTAACCGATATCTTGACGTGGCTAATTGCGCCGGCAATGCTGATTCTATACAATTAGCCCTGAATACTCTCGACTCAGCAGAGGCAAAATTTGGCCGCTTACCGGAAATACAATTAAATCGTGGAGTCTTCCTGGCTTCGATTGAAAAATACGAGGAAGCGGAAAAAATTCTCAGGGAATTATTTAAAAGCGACACTCTGTCCAATTCAACCCGGTTGAGTCTGGCTCATGTTCTTGCTTCACAGAATAATATTGAGAAGAAAAAAGAAGCTTTAAAGCACTATGTGTATTTAAATGATAAATTCCCGGGTTCATTTAACCTCGACTCATTAATCACCGTTTTAAAAACCGAACTAAATCCATAAAAAATATTGACTTAACCACAATAAAAAACGGGCAGGATTATCGCTAATCCTGCCCAACGCAGGGCTGTCTCGGTAAGAGACAGAGGGGGGTCTTTATGAGTCTGTATATCTTCTAACAAAAAATAACATAAAAAGTTCGTATTGCAAGAAAAAAAAGTGATTTTAATATCTTTTTTTTGTAACAAATAAATAACCGACCCCGTTTAAAAGGGTCGGTTATGCAGATTCTGAGATATGCACAAGAATCTGCTCTTTCGCGGGGGAATAATTTAAAAACCTTCCTCAGTGTCACTAATATCTGCCCCTAAGTCATTGCAGCGTAACTTCCAACGACCCTGGAAAAATCCATTATTATGTTCATTATTGCTCTGAAATTTTCCGTTAAGAATACCTATCTCTTCACTGTTTGCATTACAGATCATCGCTCTAAACCAGCCATGACCCTTTCTGAAGGCATTACCATTGGCGTGATCATTAGGTTGGTATCCATAGGTCCCTTTAATAAAACCTTCAAATTCACCAGATGTTGTGATCCATTTCCCAAAAAGAACTTTCATACCATCTTCGTTTACACCATAATGCCCTTTAAGATATCCGGTAATATTTCCACGATGATTCATCCACATCCCTCTGAAAACCTGATTACCTTCCTCATCAACGCCCCAAACGCCGGTTAGAAATCCTTTTGGACAGGGAATTCGGTCAAGTTTTAAGGCATGAAAAGCAACTGCACTGGAATCATCCATATAAACAATAGTATCCAGCGCCATCAGTTCATTCATAGTAAATGTTCTGCTATAAGGACCAGTCGCAAAAGTGACTGTTACCGGTTCTGTTTCCGGATAGGTGGTATCGATTACTTCAACCCAGGCCGTATCACCAAGAGTATCTACCTCCGGAGTCATCAAAGTATCAAATTCCGGCATAACCGGTGGGATAAAAAGATCGACGCTGATTCCATCATTATGAACGGTTGTAATCGAGTGCCATTCGATAATCCGACGGTCATAACGCTCAAGAATATAATCCTGACCCAATTCAAAACGTATTACTTTACGTATAATCTCAGCCCCTCGTGATATTGTAAGGGAGCCACTCCAATCAGTCGGTTCGGTTGCAGTTGAATCGTAACACATCTGCCCCCAAACGGCCCGGAAATGATAATAGCCGACATCTGGATCATCAACTAACGAATCAACCCCCGGAGCCAGAAGCATAGCATCGTTATATTCTTCTTCCTGACTCGCTTCCAGTAATAAATCTTCCTCACCAAAAGCCTCAGATTCCACTTTGTCCGTATATCCGCCGAATTCATCCACAAGATTCAGCTCACCAGATACAGTCCCCGAATCAGCCGGATTGTCCGAGCACCCTGCACCCCACATTAAAAGCAGAAGAGTAAAAAGTGCTGGTAATAGTTTTTTGATCATTTGGGTCTCCTTTCAAATTGCATAGTATTTATATTCTCTGCCTGTCTATGTAACAACCCCCATGCCAGTGGCGAAACCGCTCTCGTAAGCAATTGAATCTCTATGCTTTAGGCTAAATCCCTATTGTCAGAATTAGATAAAGAATTGTACCTTAAGGTACATTTGAACATAAATCGCTTTTGTTGGTACAAATGACATTTCCACTTTTATTATCTTAGTTGACTGGCAGACGTCCTCGTCTGCTGGTTCCTAGTGCCTGGCAGACGTCCTCGTCTGCTGGTTTTAAACGTAGATGTGGACATTAACCATCCCCAAAATATTGATTAAAATTTATTCTTTGGTAGGGGTGAAGCATTCTTCTGCTGATTACTTACAATTTTTATGATATCTTTCATAGGAATGCTTCGCCCCAACATTGCAGATATAGATGTGTTTCTATAGAATTTTCTTTATAAAACCATCATTTTCATGAAGCAATTTCAGGGCTTCTTCTCGTGAACATTTCTTCTTAAACATGACAATAGCTGTTTTTACTGACCCCTCAGCCGATTTAAGAAGTTTTTCAGCCTCATCATAATCTATAACAAGCAGATCGATTAAAATCCTCAGGGAACGCGCTCTAAGCTTCTCTGAACGGGCAAGAAGGTCAACCATAAGGTTTCCATAGGTTTTCCCTAAAAGAACCATTGCTGTTGTTGAAATCATGTTCAAAGTCATTTTTTGGGCCGTGCCTGACTTCATTCGGGTAGAACCGGTAATAACTTCCGGACCAACAGGTATAGGTATCACTACATCGATATTTTCAGGAATCATATCTGAATTATTACAAATAATAAAGGCTGTCTTACAACCCAATTCATTGGCATATTCAAGCCCCGCTCTGGTATAAGGTGTCCTGACCGAGGCGGCAATACCTATTACAAAATCATTTTTAGATAGCTTATGCTTCTGCAGATCATTGATTGCGTCTTGCCGCTGATCCTCAGCCCCCTCTTTGGAAAGAACCAGCGAATCATAGCCCCCTGAAATCAAACCGACAATCTGTCCGGGATCAGTACCAAAGGTGGGTGGACACTCAGCCGCATCAAGCACCCCTAATCTTCCCGAAGTCCCAGCCCCAATATAAAACACACGTCCATTATTTTTAAGAGTATCAGCGAATATAACGGCAGCCTTAGCTATAAGTGGCAAAACCTCTTCGATAAGCAAGGCTACTTTTTTATCTTCACTATTAATTTTTTTAACTATTTCAAGGGGTGTAAGCTCATCGATATCTATAGTCTCCGGGTTTATTTGCTCGGTCGATAATTTTGAGAGTTGATTTATCAGTTCCTTATGATCTTTCATAGTCAGATTTAAGAAGAATATTCGTTTAAAACAATAAAAAAACAGGGAAGGCAAAGCCACTCCCTGTTAATAATAAATTATTATTCTAATTTTATTGAGCTATAACTTCAACCGTACCGGCTGGACTGATCACTATGGCGCCTACTGAACCTGTTAATTTTAGTTCATCAATATTTGCATCCAATTGACTTGGCAACGGAACCGGTAGGAGAGCTGATGTCATTATACTATCCGGTACGCCCCAATAAGCATAAACGAATATATCATAAGTACCAGGATCCGTATCACCACCGGATAAGTTATTTATGGTGAATGCTTCGTTTCGTATAGTGGCAGAAGTTGACAGAGAAGTAACATACTGGCTGAACCCGGTCTTTAAATAAGTTGAGCCCTGTTTTACTGCTGAAATTATATATCCTTCAACTCCGGCAGCCCCGGTCCATTGAACACTAACCAGATCCGAGGGATCCTTTACCGAGGGTAAAATCGAAGTTATCGTTAAACTTGCCGGTAAAACCGCCTGGATTGTATCATTATACAAATCGGTATCACCTACAATAAATGATCTGATTCCTGAAGCAAGATGGTCCGCTGAATAAATTGTCCGAATATAATAAGATCCGTTAAAAACCAGAGTATCCCCAGACACACTAATATCAGCATCAGTTATGGCCGTATCATTTCGCTCTAAATCAGCTGTCATGACAAAAATATCAAGATTAAGATCCTTGATCAATGACCCTATAAAGTGATAATTATTATCCCCGCCGCTTGGGCCCATTGGTGTGGAATCACCACCGCAACCCGGTAAAGCGCATACAGCTACTAAAATAGCTAAACCCAAAAGGGTTAATTTATTGAGTAGAAAATACTTTTTCATATACTATCTATCGACCTAAACAGCAAAAGGATTTAACATAAATATTAAATCCTTTTTACCTGTTTTTGCAACTAATTTTAGAAGCATTAACTCTTAAAAAAAAGCTTTTTAAATACTATCTCAGCCGGACAGAATTTTGTTACCGAAGACTGAAGCAGGTTTAAGCCCACAAATACCGTTAATAGCAACCAATACGGCGAAACGAAATAGTACAGGACTAATGATAACAAAACCATTAATCCGGCAAGCATTCTAATTGAATTTTCCAAAGTCATATTTTTCTCCAATAATATTGTCTGTCTTAACAACACTAAAAACCATAAGTAAGTTTCAAATAAACATTATCATTCAACATAAATTGTCCAAAATCGGTCGATTTATGTTTTCCGTCAAAAATATTCCCACCCACCGTGATATTCACCTGGTCAGTATATTTATACGAGGCCGACAGGCGAATATAGGCATCCTCGTCAGTAGGTGAATAAAAACCAAAAAATGACAGGGTAATAAGTTCAGAATTAAGCAGCTTAGTCCACCGGGTTGTCAACAGATGATAAACTTCATCTCTTATAAATTCAGCACCAGCCATTTGGGTTTTATAAATATCATAGTCAGTCATATAATCAGCCTGCCACTGAAGATTAGCTGTAAGATTATTGGCAACCTGTCTTTCAAAACCAACCAATCCCTTTATAGCCGAATTAGGAATATAGGGATTATCACCGTCAGAGTCCTGCCGGGAATCAAAATATCCCCCTTCCAGCCAGAGAATCCCACCAACTATCTGCCCCCTCAACGAACCGCCATAGACGTTCAATTTGGGATATACCGGCGAGCCCATCTCCCCCATATTCGGATCAAAACCAACCGGATTCTTATAAAACCCTTTATAAAAATATAAAGCTGTACTGAAACTGGAAACAGATCCGGTCAAGCGGGCAGCTATTTCACTGTTTTCAAACTTCTTCTCCGGTTCTGGTACAGATGGTAGATTTTCACCTCCGATAATATCACCCATCATGGGATTATAAAAACTTAGTCTCTCCCCATTGGGCAGTCTATTAGGTTCAAAATCAGGCGACCAGACCAGTGCCAGAGCACCGATTGGGCTGTAATATTCAACCCTTAAAGCATTCTGAGGGGCTTTCAAATACTGGTCATCACGGCCGATAAAAAATGACCGGTAATCCTTGGCAAAGACATCATTGATAAAAATCAAGTCGCCTGTTCCCCAGGTCAATATTTGACGGCCGACTTTGATATCAAACTTGGATCCCATACGAAACTTGAAATATCCCTCCCGAAGTTCCCAGTCATATTGAGATTCGCTTTCAGCCCCGTCATAGGTAAAATCCAAACGGCCAAAAAACTGCCCGTTATCACCAAAATGCTGAGCTCTAAGCTGCATCCGGGTCTCCGAGGCGGTAAACTCAGACGCCGTCGGATTATTTTCATCCAGGCGTCCACCATATAATCCCTGAAGGAATCCATCCAGATTTATTTCTGCCTTCGCCTGACTGAATGATATACTTACCAATAATAAAAGTAATAATACTAGGCGTTTCATATTTCTTTACCTCCCCTTACTTAATGAATTCCATAGGAGGGTTCATAAGGTACCGTTCAGTAAAGAGATCATCTTTAATACCGGCGTTATAATCGATATTGTCAAAAATCACATGAGTAATCCTGTCTTTTTTGACATCTTTCATGGTACGGTGAGTAATGGTCATAAATCCATCTACATCTTTAATCTCTTCAGCCGTCATTTCTTTTTCAAGAATATCTTTCTT
>JBDRQG010000081.1:0-3840 GCA_043826475.1 bacterium | reverse complement strand
TAGGTACAGTCCATGATCCTGTTCCGCCATAATCTCCATAGCCGACATATTCTGAATCAGCCCAGTTGGTGATAGAAATATAGATATCGATTACCTCATAACCATATGGCTCCATAATGCTAAATACAACCGATTCAACGTTTCCACCTGTAAATGTTTCACCTCCATTGGGGTATTCCAGCGTCAATCCGACAAGTGTTAACCTGTCTAAAACCCCAAGAGTATTAAGATTATATCTATCCCGAAAACGAATTTGCAAATACTCCTCCAATGAAGACTCATAACCGGGAATGTTCCAGAGATACGAACCGTCATTGGTGGTAGTGGCGATATTATTCCAACTCTCTCCTTTATCGGTGCTATACTGCAGGATGATATTATCATTGGAAGTACCGGTATAATACCACTCAATTAATTGCTGATAACCGGCATATATCCATGAACCCGGCTCAGGTACGGAAGGATATAAAGTATCATGGTTAACATAAATACCATAGCCGTAATAATCAAAGATTGATTCCGGTCGATTATCCGTATCAGCATCAGTTACTTTTAAGAAGGCACTATAACTCACTCCTCTGTTTGGTAAATACAGTTCATATGATGATGTATTGGAAACAGTGTCAAGAGCATTCCAGCTTTCCCCATAATCATATGAATACCAGATTATAAAATTGTCAATTCCCACAGAGTTCCAGGACATTGGAATCATTGTGGAATCGGTATTGCCTCTATCATAGATAACTTCATAAGAGTCAATATCTGAACTATCGGGATGCATCAATTTTATTCCATTAAGTTGGAAAGGTTCGCTCCACCAAATATTGCCGCTATATGTATTTGCAAGTCCTATCCTTGCATTTTCAGACATTAGGGAATCACTTATTAGATAAGCAGCCGATAAATCCGTATCATAGGCATAATCGAAGTTGTATTCTGAAATAGTGTTTCCACCATCAAGGCTTAAATAAGCGTTGAGGCGGTTGCTATAATTTGTACCTGCGGGTTTGGAGAATGTCCAGGTTATATATTTAAGAGGAGCTTCAAATTCTGTAACAGAAGAATTTGGCATTGTTACCGTAATAATTGGTAATAATCTCAGAGTATCACTAAAGGCATTGTTGGAATTGTCTCGAATGGTAACCACGAATAAATCTCCGGCGCCGCATTTACCCTGAGGAACTGTTATATAAGCGTATTCGTCTTTTCTTCCCGTGCTATCCCATGTCCATGCAACCGATGCGGGTGGAAGAATATAATTTTCATCTCCACCATTTTCAATAAACGAAAAGGTTGGTCGGGTAGTAAGGCAATACTCTAATTGTCGATCTAAGGTGATATCGACATCAAAAGATCCTTCGCCGTTAGTATTATCAGCATCGCCATAGGTTTGTAATATGTTAAACACTGGCGGGGTTTGATCTCCAATGGAAACAAGTGAGCCGCTAAAATCTCCATCACCAAATGTATTTTTATAAGCCCGAACATCGAAATCAATAACTGTTCCATTCGAGAATGGTGTAATTAAAGCATCTCCGACATTACTGTCGAACTGAGCCGGCAGGGTTACCGTAGCTGTCTGTTGAGCGGCAAGATCCTGATAGGGAACATCGGCTACTTCAACATAAGTAGTGTTTGTCTTATTATCCTTGGCGTAAATCTTAAACCCATCGGGGAAGCCTATTCCCGTTATCGTCCAGGTAAAGGAAATGACTCTGGTATTCCAGTCGGCTTTCCAGTTCAGACCCATAGCATTATAATCAATTGCAAACCCAGTCGGTATAACCGTAAACCCGCTGGATAAATAGATAGAATCGATATTTGATAGGGGTGAAACAATCCCGGCATCATCCATAGACTTGATTCCAAAATAATACCAGTTTTCCAGTTCCAAGTTGGTAACGGTCAGAGTCTCATTACTGCCCGCAACCTGAGGTACCAGTTCATTGCTGACCTGAGTTGCGGAATTCCAATTTTGCAGAGCGGTTAGATTGTTAGCATAACGAATATCATAACTTGCGGCTGTCCCGGTATTGCCATTATCACCCGGAGCGGTCCAGGTTAGCGTTGCCGATGTTCCCGATGTATCGGAAATCAGTAGATCGGCTATTGCTGAGGGAGCAGTATTATCCAGAGTAGTGAAACTCCATGTTTCTGACCAGTCGGACATACCTGCATCGTTGAGGGACTGCACCTGCCAATAGTAAGTTGTGTTATCGGATAGTTCGGCTGCCTGATAAGATGTGTCGTCAATATACTGTGGTGATACATAGACATTCTCAAATGAGACATCCGTTGCCAATACAAGATTATAAAGCTGAGCATGTTCCGCAGAACTCCATTGTAAAAGAGGGCTCAGGCTAACATTCTCTGCGTTATTTGCAGGCGACAATAAATTTGGTACATCCGGGATAGTGTCGCCTTCAATTATAATATCGGTGACAATTTTAACGAGACTGCTGTCGATCATGAGGGGATCTTTCAAAAGTGGAGGGAAACCTGATGGAGAAGGGTCTCTCATCGTAATATAATCAAGAAATAAATATGTAGATTCGACCGGATTAGTAATCTCCTTACATCGAAATACGAAGTTTACTAATTGACCATTTCCAACAGCATCAACGATAGGGCTATAATTGGTTCCTTTGAGTGTAGTTAAAATATAAGACAGACCACTGGATGGGGGATATACATTGGAGTAGAATAAATCTGTAGTTGATTCATTAATGGAGGGATCAATAGAAGCATCAATGAATTCAAGAACATCATTATCATAATAAACACGAAAAACTATCTCATAGAGGCCTTCGATATAAAAGACTTCGAATGTCAGATTCAAAAGCGAATTGGCCATTTTATGGTTAAACCTCGGATTCAATTTCATCAGCGAAACCTGCGGCTCCAGAAATATTGGTAGTTCGATATTGACGCCATCCCCCACATCGGCAGTTTCTTCACCCCTGTAAAGCACCACCCCATCAGCATCAAGAACTTCAACCACAAAAAGACGATCAAGACCGGCAGGAACCTCGATTTCCTGACTATAAATATAACCGTCTTCTTCAGACAGGGGAATAAAGACTTCGATCGTGTCCATATCCTCAGCTGTGATCAGGATATGCAATTGGCTGGCCATCTGCAGTAGGGCCGAGGGAGTAAGTTTGAGATCCATCCCGACATTCCCCGGCGTTTGGTTGTTTGTTCCCTTGTTGGAACATTGCGGGAGAATTAAAGATGATATGAGAATCAGAACTATTAATGAATAATTGAGAATATTTCTTTTTTGCATGATAATCTTCCTGAGTTTATATGTCTAATTTCCATGACAATTTTACATCCGGAATTTATACGTAACAAAGCCCCGTCGCAAGTAGTTTTTAAATGGAGGGTATAAAGGGCAGTATACAAAACACCTGCCTACGCGATATTATAAAATAAAAAAGCAGAACCGAAAAATGGAAAATTGTTCTGCCCTACGTTTTTTACAAAGCCGCCTACGCCGGGAACTCAATTTTTGCGAACCATTCGATTTCAATATCATCAAACAAACGATCCCGTTCCTTGCAGTCACTGAAAAACTGCCATTCGCCATCCTTGATCGCTTCACCCTTGATTTTCTTTTCGATCATCAGAGCTATCCGTTTGAAATCTTCGTAATGCTCTGTTAAACGAAGTTCGGCATAATCACGAGCGGCAAAAGTAGAAATCAAAAATTGCCAATCCGAGGCGGACATCAACATAAGTTCTCGACCCAATTGTTTGAGCAGATCCTCAAGTTCATTGTCCCGCTTATCAGGATTATCCTGCCAGTAACGAGCCAGTTCACACATCTTGTCTTCG
>JBDRQG010000080.1:0-5478 GCA_043826475.1 bacterium | reverse complement strand
CCTATAATGATGATAAGGATTAATAACTTGATCAATATAGAACCTTCAAGACCTATATATTTTGAAAACATTTTAACCTCCTGCATATATTACTACTGATAACTAAATAACATTTATTCAACTAAATCATTAGATGTGTTGGTGATATTCCCAAAATTATTTATTTGCCAGGTATCTTGTGTTTCATCATCATCAAGATTAGCAGTAGCAACAGCAATATATCCCTGGTGTGGTAATTCTACCGAATAGTTATACAGATCATCTTCATGTATTCTCATACCAAGGTTGATAAAAGAATCATTATGTGGAATTTCCAAATAGGCTCCATTTCTATAATAATATAATTCTTCCAAAGTATAAATTGTCCTTAAAGTACCCACTACATCAGATGGATCTGATTCAATTGTTGATTCAATATATCTATTTTCTGTACACCCGGGATTTAGACCAATAATCATGACAAGAATAAATAACTTTATCAATATGAAACCTTTATGGTTATTAAATTTTGAGTACACTTAAACCTCCTGCGATTTGGTACATACGATTCATTTTCTGTTCCCTATATAACCGCAAGATGTATGCCCGAAGCTTGTCTTAATTTTAGACAAGATAGGTTTGTCTTCATACTTGTCATTCTTGATGGCGGGTCTGTAAACAGACCCACCCTACTTAAGATTTATTTATATTATAGATTTAAAAAGCATAATTTAATAGTAGGGTGGATCCGCTTGCGGATCCGCCATTAATAGAACATAGATTCCCGATCAGAAAATGACAATACAGAAATACCCATAAAAAAAACGCCTCCGAAGAGGCGTTTTCTTAATTAGGAGATGTAGCTTAATTAGGTAGTTACATCATTAATTGTGCAGGTCAAAGTACCCGCATCATTGATTGTCCACGTGTCAATTGCGGCATCATCATCCAGATTGCATGTAGCCGTGGCAGTAAATCCGGTACCAGCTAATGTAACAGCATATGCATATCTAACATCCACCGGAATCTCTACTCCAAGATTTACCAAAGCAGCATGGTCAGCACAAGCCAGATAAACACCAGCAGCGCTTTCCTGACGATATGTACGTTCCATTGTATAAATCTGCTTCAAGATACCTTTGGCTTCTGACTGTTTAGCCTTAACAGTAGCCTGCATAAATCTCGGAATGGCTAAGGCAGCCAAAATACCGATGATGACTACAACGATCATGAGCTCGATCAGTGTGAAGCCTTTACGGCTGTGAAACTTTGAAAACATTTGAACCTCCTACGAGTTAGTGCCTACTTTTAATTTGGCTTTCTACTTTCTATTCGGCATATACTATCGCAATATGTATACCTGAGCCCTGTCTTTTTTTGAACATCTTGATATTTCCCTGAATTACAAAGTATATCACATAAATAATATTTTATTATCATTTCATTGTCTATATATTGATCATCTTATTAGCAGTTTGACGTTTTATGGTCGAGGCAATCTGCCAGAGAAGTTGCAATTTGCAATGATAATATTCATTTCTGTAGGGTGGTTCTGTTTACAGACCCGCCAATGAGATGGCAGGTCCGAAAATGGACCTTCCCTACTTACTCCATGGATCCCCGATCAGGGGGAGTGTTGAAATACCCTGGTTATGTTGTGTTGAGTTTTGGACACGCCAAAGGCATGTGTGTGACCCGACACTTAACCCCTTGTTGGACAATGGTGGCAGGTCACACAAATCTGCTAAAGCAGATTCGCAAGACCTGCCACAACGTGCTAATGGTACTTTTTCAACATAACGTCAGGTCGGGGATGACACAGGCTGATGAGCCAGCAGACGAGGGCGTCTGCCAGGCACATAATGTCATTCCCGCAAAGTAGCAGTAGCAGTAAAAGCCAAGTAGGGTGGGTCTGTTTACAGACCCGCCACAAAGGTGGTATGTCCGAAAACCGACCTTCCTTACGAAATTACTAACTGTAAACCCACTCTAAAGATTTGTAGGGGCACAGCATGCTGTGCCCCTAATAGTGACATATACAATACAAAAAACCGGAAGACAGAATATCCTATCATCCGGTTCAGTAGTTTGTAAATAGATTTATGAAGCTGTTACATCATTAATGGTATTGGTGAGAGTCCCCTGATCGTTGATTGTCCATGTATCGATGGCAGCATCTTCATCGAGATTGGCGGTAGCAGTCGCGGTAAAAGTACCGGCTCCGACAACTACATCATAAGTATAGCGGGCATGGGGTTGTATCTCTATCCATATCTCCCTAAGTGTAAGAGGAGCAGCAGCACTGGCAGCGCCAACCGGTGTATAATAAGCATTGCCAAGAGATTGCTGGCGATAGGTACGTTCATTGATATAAATCTGCTTTAAAATAGCCTTGGCTTCTGATTGTTTGGATTTAACGGTCGCCATCATAAAACGGGGAATAGCCAGGGCAGCTAAAATCCCTATTATAACAACCACAATCATCAGCTCTATCAGCGTAAAACCTTTTGAACCTTTGTATCTACCTCTCATAACATCCTCACTATTTTGAATTTCTTCTTCCGAGGGATTATGCAATTCCTGTTCCACAACCCTGTTCAATTTTTGATATTTTTTTTAATACCTAATTTTTCTTCTTATTTTCGTTTTGACCCGGGAAATCCTTAAGATCATATTTATCAATTTTTCTGTACAACGTCGATGGATCGATTCCGAGAATTTTGGCCGCTTCAGCCTTTTTCCCTCTGGTCTGGCTCATAACAAAATGGATATAAGCTTTTTCGATTGATTCCAGGGTTGGATTTATTGGATCAGATTCATTTACAATTTCAGCATGCTCCAATTTCTTCAGTCTTTCCGGAAAATCACTTAATTTCAAAATATCATCCTGGCAAAGGAGAACAGCCCTCTCGATAGTATTTTCAAGTTCTCTGACATTACCCGACCAAATATAATTTATCATAAGCTCTTTGGCTTCGGGTACAATGGTTTTAATCTTGATATTTAATTTATCGCAGAATTTTCTGATAAAATGATAAATCAGAAGTTCAATGTCCTCCCGCCTCTCTCTAAGGGGTGGAATAGTTAATGGTATTACATTCAGACGATAGAACAAATCAGCCCGGAATCTTCCCTCTTTGACATCATCCTCAAGATTGGAGTTGGTGGCGGCAATCAGGCGGACATCAACATTAATAGGTTCAGTTCCGCCAACCGGGGTAATTTTTTTATCTTCAAGGACGCGCAAAAGCTTAACCTGAATCGAAAGAGAAGTATTGCCTATTTCATCGAGAAAAAATGTCCCACCGTCAGCAACTTTGAAAAGGCCCTCTTTATCCCTGATAGCACCGGTGAATGATCCCTTTTTGTGGCCAAACAATTCTGACTCCAGCAGATTTTCGGGCAGGGCGGCACAGTTGATCGTTACAAACTGGCCCTTGTTCCGGGGGGAATGATGATGAATTGCCTTGGCGATCAGATCTTTACCTGTCCCGGATTCACCTCTAATAAGAACGGTCGAATCAGAATCAGCAATACGAAGAGCCAGCATTTTTAAATTCACAACTTCTTTGGAAGTACCAATAAAATTATCAAAAGAATTATCCCCCCGAAGCTGCTTCTTTAATGTCTCGTTTTCTTTGACAAGGGTTTTATGGCTCAAGCTTTTTTCTATGGCAATTTTAATTTCATCAACTTTGAAGGGCTTGGTAATATAATCAACCGCTCCCTGCTTCATGGCTTCGATAGCCGTGTCCACCGAGGCATAGGCGGTCATTACAATAAAGTCCTGATCCTCTTTGAATTCTTTAACTTCCTTGAGAACTTCAATGCCGGTCATTTCCGGCATGTGCAGATCGGCAATGACCAGATCATATTTTCTGTTTTTCAGAAGAGAGATAGCATCACGACCGGACATCACCGTATCAACTTTATAGCCTTCTTTAGTAAGCATAATATCCATGAAATTACACATGGAATCTTCATCATCGATAACTAAGATGTTTGCAGGCATATTTTCTTTCAATTTTTGCAATTTGCAATAATACTTTAACTCTCGTTTTTTCGGCAATAATAGGTAGTAATAAAGGCATTTAACAGAATATGCTCATCGATTAAACAGTAGATTGACGGGATCATTGAGATCATATATAATACGTTTCAAATTGTATATTTTCTAAGAAATAAACTCAATATTATATTGGGAACTGCCCATATTTTTATGAGTTTTGATTAAAATATATTTGTAGATTGCAGCAACACGATCGTAAGGATTATATGGATAAGTACAATCATAGGGATAGAATAGAAATGATCATTGCCGGTGAAAAGCCTGACCGCTTTGCCGGATCTGTCTGGCGTCATTTTTTCCACAAGGAAAATAATGCTCGGGGAACAGCAGAAGCGATGATCGATTTTCAGAAAATGTTCGACTGGGATTTTATAAAAATAAATCCTCGGGCCGATTACCATGTCGAGGATTGGGGGATGAAGCAGAAATGGTCACGTGATGAATTTAAAAAGCACGAGAAGTTAGAATTTCCGATTAAAAAAATTCAGGATTGGGAGAAGATAAAAGTCTTACCACTATCTTCTAAATCATTAGCCGAGCATTTAAAAGTTGTTTCCCTGATAAAAAAGGGAGTCGGCAAAGAAGTACCTATACTGATGACCATGTTCACGCCTATAGCCATAGCTGGGCGAATGATACCCGACCGGAAAATGTTAGTTACACATCTTCGTGAAGAGCCGGAACTTATTCATGCTGTTCTTGATCGTATCACCGAAACATTTTCCAATTACGCAACCGAACTTCGCAACGCCGGCGCCGATGGTCTCTTTTTTGCCACAACCCAGTGGGCCTCCGAAGATATGCTTACCTGGGAGGAATATCAAATGTTCGGTGTTCCCTATGATTTAAAGGTTATAGAAGCTTCCTCAGATGGGGCGATCAATTTATTTCATGTCTGTGCCTCAAATAATTATTTGAGCAAATTAGCTGAGATTGACTACCATTGTCAGCTATATAACTGGGACAGTGATGACCCGACCAATATTCCCCTGGATAAATCATATGACCTGTTAAAAGGAAAAGCCCTGGTTGGCGGAATAGATATGAATGGCTGGCTGCTTCATTGTGATCCCCCAGAGATCAAAGAACAGCTTAAAAGAATTAAAGAAAAACATGATCCTTCCAGAGTAATAATCGGCCCGGGGTGCGCCATACCGCCTGAAGTACCAATGGCAAATTTAAAGGCAGTAAGAGACAATTTATGATAAGCAAAAAACATCAAAATTTAATTGAGAAGATTAAATCTTCAATTGGAGGTATAAATAGTAAAACTGAAATCCTTCAAAAAACCGTTGAACTAATCGACAGTTTCTCGCCTGATTATAACTGGACCGGTTTTTACCTGCTTAAAGATAATATTCTCGAAGTTGTACCCTATATCGGACCTGAAACTCCTCACAAAAAAATTGAACTCAACCAGGGTATATGCG